>QHNF01000011.1 GCA_003218345.1 Verrucomicrobiota bacterium
CGAAGGATTGGCAAACCGAGGCGAACGTGATGGCCGCGCTCGGCGCGCTCGGTCACACGGCCGAGCATCTCGCCATTTTCGACGATGTCGATCTTCTCCGGCAGAAACTGGAAGCCTTCGCGCCCGATGTTCTTTTCAATCTCGTCGAACAGTTCAAGAACAACCCCGGATTCGACCAGAACATCGTTTCCTTTTTCGAAATGCAAGGCCTGCCCTTTACCGGCTGCGGCTCGACCGGTCTAACCCTTTGCAAACACAAGGGCATCTCGAAAAAGATTCTCCACTATCATGGCATCCACGTTCCCAATTTCGTTGTCATTCCAAGAGGCCAGCGCATCGGGCGGTCTAAACAGCTCAAGTTCCCGATTTTGGTAAAGCCGGTGAAAGAAGAAGCTTCCTATGGTATTTCACAGGCATCATTCGTCGAGACGGACGAGCAGTTGCGTGACCGTGTCGTCTTTATTCACGAGAAATATGCCAGCGACGCGATCGCGGAGGAATACATCGAAGGCCGCGAACTTTACGTGGGCCTGATGGGCAATGTACGGCTAACCGTCTTTCCAATCCGGGAGCTCGTCTTCAGCGAAGTGCCGCCGAACGAACCGAAGATTGCCACCTACAAAGCGAAATGGGATGAGGAATACCGCAAACGGTGGGGTTTGCAGAACCAGTTCGCCAAAGGGCTCGACCCGGCGCTCGTCGCCCATATCCAGCAGACGTGCAAACGCATTTACCGTCTGCTCACCATCGACGGCTACGCGCGAATCGACCTGCGGCTGACGACTGATAATAAGGTTTATTTCATCGAGGCGAACCCGAATCCTATTCTAGCGGATGACGAGGACTTTGCACTTTCAGCGGGGAAGGCGGGCCTGCCGTATCCGCAACTGATCGATCGAATCGCTCGGCAGGGAATTAATACGATTCGCGATTGATCCCGAAAGCATTCGGCGCTCAGAGCCACTTTTTTACACGCGGCCAAAATTCTTGCGGGTTGACCTTCAAATCGCGACAGAGATAGATGTGCGCCTGCTGCTCGTACGGCATCGCCCAGGGGCTGCTCACGATTTGGCCTAAATCTTCGACCGAGGCGAACTGTTCGCGCTCATCGTCGGCATCCGTGTCGAGCACCAAAACAACCTCGCCAGTCCAATCCCGCGGGCCCCAGAGAAAATAATTTTGATGCCCGGAAATCGCCGGTGGTAGCCCAAGTTTGGGACCAAAGAAATCGATTGCTCCGGCCTCGCCGTAGTTTTGGCAGAAGATGGCGGCGCGTTTCCGATCCTCGGGACGCAAGTGATGATAGACATGGGCGACCGAGCCAGCCATTTGTTCCCAGCCAAATTGGTCGGCGAAAACCTGCGGCAGGGAAGCAGTATGCGACGTTTCGGTGCGCGGCAGTTGCAGGTGGATGGCCTGCATATACGCGACGAGTTTACCGGGTGGCAAAATCGGCACAGCCGTTGGCGCAAATAGCGCGCCCATCACGAGGATTACGACGAGCAATCCCGGCTTCAACCATTTCAATCGGGCAGCAAAAACCTGCTCGATTGCCACGCCTCCCGCCGCAAAGAGCATCGGGTAAGCAAGCCCGAGGTAATAGCTCTTGCCATGCAAAGCGATGAACTCGGCAAGCATGACCAAATATATGATTCCGAGTGCCTGATAGCGCCGGCCGCCGCGCGAACCAAACAACCAGACTAACCCGGCGAGCCACAGCGGAAGAGTTCCCGGATTCATGAAGACAACTTGCTGCGCCATGAATTGTGCCGGGCTGAGCGCGACGTTTTTGTTGCTGTGAGCGATATTGCTCAGCAGCTCGTACGTGGGCCAATGATGCCGCGCTTGCCATAGAATATTCGGCAACGCGATCGCAAACGCGATAAAACCACCGAGCCAAATCCATTTGCCGGCGAAATGACGGCGCTCAGGCGTGAACAACAAAGCAACGAAAATACCAGCGGCGAAAAACACCGTAGAATGTTTGTTTTCGAGACCAAACCCCAGCAGAACGCCGAACCAAAGCCAAAGCTTCGGCGAGCCGCCGTTGATGATGCGGACAAAAAGATAGATGCATCCCATCCAGAACAGCGCCTCAAACGCGTTCATGGAAAAGAAATTGCCAACAGCCAAATAGAACAGCGCGCAGAGTGAGGCCGCGCAGCCGAGCGCGATCGCCCATCCGCCTCCGCCCAGTTCGCGCGCGATGGCACCTGTGAGCGCCACGGTCGCTGCGCCCGCCAGCGCCGGGAGCAAGCGAATTGCAAACAACGAATTGCCAAAGAGGATTTGGCTCAATCGTAGAAGCAAGATCGACAATGGCGGCTGATCGACATAGCCAAAAGCGAGATGTTGCCCGCAGGCCATGTAATAGAGCTCGTCGCGAAAATAACCGTAACGCCCGTTTGTCAGCAGATGGACCAGCAGGGCTACCGCGCTGAAGAAAACGATAAACGCCGCTTCGGCGCGGGCGTGTCTTTGGTTCGCAGCTGGAATTGCGTCGCGCATAATTCAAAGAATGCACTCGGACTCGGGAAACTTGGTCCGGCCAAGTGTCGTGTAACGGTTAACCCTTTACAATCGTGTGGAGCGCTACTCATCCCCGCGAGAAAAAGCGCCGGGCGCACAGCTTCTTTTTCGATTAAGCTGAGAAATGAGTGTGCAAGTCTATGGATGCAATCACGTGGCGATCGAGGTGGACGACATCGACAAAGCAGTCGCGTTTTACAAAGACGTTTTTAATCTCGAGAAGCTGGACAGCGGCGAGGGCGACGCGTTTTTCAAACTCGGTGAGCACCAGTTCCTCGCCATTTTTGAAGTGGAGAAGGTGCAACCGGCGAACATGCGCCATTTCGGGATCATGGTGCGCGACGAGCAGCAGTTGGCTGAAGTGCGTAAGAAACTTACTGGCAAATACAAATTGAAACTGGAGCCGCCGTTCCGCTGCGATTTTCGTGATCCGTGGGGCAACCGCATCCAGGTCATCGATCTTCATGACGAATCGCTGATTTGGCTTTTGCCGTATCGCGAGGTGCAAAAGACTGGAGTGAAATTTTCGGAGAAATAGCACGAGCCTCCGCGGATATCTGTGAATCGCAAACAAGACGCTTGGGTCTGAATGAAATTGGCGCTGGAACGTTGCACGATTCGTGACTGGCGTTTCGATGACGCCGTGTCGCTGGCAAGGCACGCAAACAACCGTCGCGTTTGGCTTGGGCTGCGCGACTTGTTTCCCCATCCATACACAATCGACGATGCGAATGAATTCCTCCGCCGCGCGACAACCCAGCAACAGATGACAATTTTTTGGATCGACATCGGCGGGTCGTCAGTTGGCGGTATCGGTATCGGCATTGGCCAGGACGTCCATCGACATGTCGCCGAGCTTGGCTTTTGGCTGGGTGAGGAATTTTGGGGACATGGCATCATGACGGAAGTGATTCCGGCGTTCGTGGATTATTCGTTTGAGAAATTTCCGCTCTATCGGATCTACGCCGAGCCGTACGCGAACAATCCCGCTTCCGCACGCGTTCTGGAAAAGGCCGACTTTGCGTTGGAAGGGCCGACTTAAGAACAATGCGTTTAAGGATGGAAAACTTTTGGATTCACTTCTCTACGCCAAAACAAGAGATCGCATCCCTTTCACGAAGCGTTAGCATCGTGTACCGTTTGCGACGATGGGCAAGCTCGATGGTAAGAACATTTTGATAACGGGCGCATCCCAGGGACTGGGACGCGAAATGGCGTTGCGTTTTGCGTGCGAAGGTGCGGCAGCTTTGTCACTGGTCGCGCGACATGCCGATAAATTGAACGCCGCCCGCGACGAGATCCGCAAGGTCGCGCCGAAGATCGACGTCGTCATAATCGACGGCGACGTGAGCAAGCCGCGCGACATCGAACGGATCGTTGCGACGACGCTTGCGCAATTCAAAGGCAAACTCGACGTGCTGGTAAACAATGCATCGACCATTGGACCTTCGCCGATGCCATATCTGCTCGACTATCCGGTGGAAGATTTTCGCGAAGTGCTGGACACGAATCTGATCGGCCCGTTTCTGCTAATTAAAAGCGCGCTGCCAGCAATGATCGAGCGCGGCGGTTCCATCATTAACGTGACAAGCGATGCGGGCCAGGTGGGCTATCCCGGTTGGGGTGCTTACGGCATTTCGAAATTTGGCCTCGAAGGCATGTCGCAAACTTGGGCATCGGAGTTACAAGAGAGCGGCGTGCGAGTGAACTGGGTCGATCCCGGCAGCATGAACACGGCGATGCATCGCGCCGCCGAACCGGAGGAAGACCCGTCGGAATGGGCCGATCCTGCCGACGTGACCGACGTTTTTGTTTTTCTGGCGTCCGACGAATCGAAGGGCGTAACTGGCAAACGTTTCCAGGCGCAGGAAGATTGGAAGGCGGCAGCTTTGGCATGAACGCGCGGATTCTCTTTCTGTCATCCTGAGCTCTTCGACTTCGCTCAGGATGAAAAAATAAGATGAGCGCGCCGTTTATATTCACACTGCCGCCGGAGTTGAGCGCGAAGGAACCGCCGGAACGTCGGGGCATCCGGCGTGATCAAGTGCGCCTGCTGGTAATCGATCGCGCGACGGGCCGCATTGAGCACACCCGGTTCGATAAGATCGACAATTACCTTCGGGCAGGCGACCTGCTCGTTTTCAATTCCAGCCGGACGCTCCCGGCATCGCTGCGGGGATGTGAATGCAGCGCGACGCACGGCCCGTGCATGGAAGTGCGGCTGGCGGAACGTCTGCCCGACGACTCCTGGCTCGCCTTGCTGGTTTGCGACCAGGGCGATCCGTTCGGATGCGGCCTACTCGCGGGCATGCAGATTGACCTCGCGGAGGGATTGACTGCAACTGTGCTGGAGCGCGACGCAAACATCCCGCGGCTTTGGAAATTGCGCTTCTCCGCTTCGGGCGCTCAACTTGTTGATCTTATTTACCGGCTGGGGAAACCGATCCGCTACGAATACGTCTCCGCGCCGTGGGACCTCGATTATTATCAAACCGTTTACGCGACCGAGCCCGGCTCGGCCGAAATGCCGTCAGCTGGGCGCGCCTTTACATGGAAGTTGCTGCTTGATCTAAAGCGACGCGGCATTGAGAGCGCTTACATCGTTCTGCACACCGGTCTCTCCAGTTATATGGATGATGAACTGGATCGTCAGCATCCGGCGTCGGAGGAAGAATTTTTTGTGAATCGAATTACCGCGGAGAAAATCAATCGGACGCGGGAAAATGGCGGCCGCGTCATCGCTGTGGGCACGACTGCTGTGCGCGCGTTGGAATCAGTCGCGAATGAAGACGGGCGCGTAACTGAGAGGCACGGTTATACCCGTTTAAAGATCGACAATGACCATCGTTTGAAAGCAGTGGATGGTCTGCTGACAGGGTTGCACGAACCAGAAGCGAGTCACCTCGATTTGCTCAGCGCATTTTTGCCGGCCGCGAAGATTCACGCGGCTTACCAGGAAGCAATTCGGCGCTGCTATCTTTGGCATGAGTTCGGCGATCTGAATCTGATTCTGTAGAGGAAGAGGGAGAGATGATTTCCTTTATCATTCCCGCCTACAACGAAGAGCTGGAGCTTTCCTCGACGCTCGCCGCGATTCGCGCTGCGGCTTCTCGTGCAGCTCAGCCGTGCGAAGTCATCGTAGTTGATGATGCATCGACGGATGCGACGCCAGAAATCGCCTCGCAGGCCGGGGCCCAAGTCATATCGGTCCATCGCCGCCAAATCGCGGCGGCCCGGAACGCCGGTGCGCACGTCGCGCAGGGTGAATATCTGTTCTTCGTTGATGCCGATACGCGGATCAACCGGATGCACATTATCGATGCGATCACCGCTCTCGAGGCCGGTTACTCGGGTGGCAGCGCGCGTGTGGTGACGGATGGATTTATTCCCCTGTGGGGTCGGATTTTGTTGCGCGTGTTCTGCGCCCTTTATTTTGGCCTCAATCTCGGCGCAGGCGCATTTCTTTTCACCACACGGCACAATTTCGAGGCAATTGGCGGCTTCGATGAGCGATATTTTGTAGGGGAAGAAGTTTATTTTAGCCTCGCGTTAAGAAAACTTGGGCGCTTCAGGGTGCTGCGCGAACCCGTTCTCACATCGGGCCGGAAATTGCGCATGTACTCAGCCAAACAAATTCTTGGCAACTTCGTTGCTGTGATCCTTGGTGGTCGGCGCGTGGCGCGCTCACGGGCGAGACTGGGTCTCTGGTACGACGGCAAACGCGAAA
The DNA here is from genome assembly GCA_003218345.1 of Verrucomicrobiota bacterium. Taxonomy (GTDB): domain Bacteria; phylum Verrucomicrobiota; class Verrucomicrobiia; order Chthoniobacterales; family UBA10450; genus Udaeobacter. The sequence goes on from QHNF01000011.1 coordinate 6,257, forward strand.
AACGCGCGGCGTAAGTCGGGCGCCAGTCTCGGCCCGGTACGCGAACGACGTGTGACGCGTGGTTGCTAAAATACGTTCTTCGTCTAGAATAATCCCTTCGTTATGGCAGAGAGCAATCAAACGCTAGGCCTCAAGGAGTTCCAATTGCATGAAAAAGATACTGGCAGCGCGGATGTGCAAGTCGCACTTCTTACGCGCCGGATCGAGCATTTGACCGAACATCTAAAGACCAACCGTAAAGATCACTCCTCGCGCCGCGGTCTGCTTAAAATGGTCGCGCAACGCCGGAGCTTGCTCGATTATTTGAGCAAAACAGAAGCCGATCGTTATAAGCAGCTGATCGAGAAACTGAACCTGCGCAAGTAAGCGCCCTGATCTTTCGGGAAGTTCGTGTCCAAACCGTTTAACTGCTCGAAGCCATAGGTAAATTAGACAACAACATAATCAGCAGTCCAGGCCGCAGTAACACCTTGGATTTTAGGTTTTAGTCTCGCAGTGGCGGGGTTAAAACCTACAGTCAGGGTGACCGGCCTGGAACTCGCACATCCAGGAAAGTACAATGCAACAGAAGGTCACGGCCCAAATCGGGGCCAATCAAATCTCTATCGAAACCGGCAGAATAGCCAGACTCGCCGACGGCGCGGTCGTCGTCTCGTGCGGCGACACCATGGTACTGGCCAGTGCCGTCTCGGCTACAACTATCAAGGAAGGTCAGGATTATTTCCCGCTCACGGTCGATTATCGCGAAAAGGCGGCAGCCGTGGGGAAATTTCCCGGTGGCTATTTCAAGCGCGAAGGGCGTCCGACGGAAAAAGAAACGCTCACCTCGCGCATGATCGATCGGCCGCTCCGGCCTCTATTTCCACAAGGATACTTTTACGACACGCAGATCATCTCGATTCTGCTCAGCGCCGACGGTGAAAATGATCCCGACATTCTGGCGCTCAACGGGGCCTCCGCCGCGCTTTGCGTATCGGACATTCCATTTGCGGGTCCGATCGGCGCGGTTCGGGTTGGCCGCGTTAAGGGCCAGTTCGTCACCAACCCGACACACACGGAGCGCGCCCAAAGTGATCTCGATCTGGTTTATGTCGGCACCGAAAACGACGTGATCATGATCGAAGGCTCAGCGAACGAACTGGCCGAAGCCGAGTTCGTGAAAGCGCTCGAGTTCGCGCATGAACATGCGCGCGAGATGATCCGCATTCAAAGAGAACTGGCAGCCCAAGCGGGCAAACCGAAACGCGAGGTGCCGTTGCTCCAGGTGAACCAGGACCTGCTCGATATCGCTTACCACGTCGCCGGTGACCGGATTGAGAACGCGCTTTATACAGAAGGCAAGGTGGCGCGCGCTAAAGCGGTAGATGCATTGCGCGAGGAAGTGAAGAGGTCGATTCTGGAAAAACATCCTGAGGCCGATTCCTTTGCGATCTCGCAAGCATTCGATTACGTCCAAAAAAAGGCGTTTCGCATCAGCATTTTGGATAAACAAAAGCGCGTTGATGGTCGGGGTTACCAGGACTTACGAGCGATCAGTTGCGAAGTGAGCGCCCTGCCGCGTGCACACGGCTCGGCGATTTTCCAGCGCGGCGAAACCCAGGCGGTCGCTCTTGCCACGCTGGCGCCCATCGAAGAAGCGCAGATGCTCGATGCTTACGGTGGCGGTGAACAATCGAAGCGGTTCATTTTGCACTACAATTTTCCTCCTTTCAGCGTGGGCGAAACGGGACGAACGGGTGGGCCCGGGCGGCGCGAGATCGGTCACGGTGCGCTGGCGGAGCGCTCCCTCGAACCGGTGGTACCAAGTGAAAGCGATTTTCGTTACGCCATCCGCATCTCGAGCGAGATCATGGAATCAAATGGATCGACATCAATGGCGAGCGTTTGTGCTGGCACGCTGGCACTTATGGATGCCGGTGTTCCGGTGAAAACGCCGGTGGCTGGAATTTCAGTCGGCCTCGTTACTGAGTTTGGCGATGATCGGCAATTGAAGCGCTACGAATTGCTGACCGACATTATTGGCTCGGAAGATCATTTCGGCGACATGGATTTTAAACTTTGCGGAACGGACGCTGGCGTCACTGGTTTTCAGCTCGATCTGAAACTCCCCGGTGTTAGTCACAAAATTATGGCCGAAGCGATCCAGCTCGCGAAAGAAGCGCGGACCAGAATTCTCGACATCATGCGCAGCGCGCTGGATAAGCCGCGTCCGGAATTATCAAAGTATGCGCCGCGTATTGAAACCATTAAAATCAATCCGGAGAAGATTGGCGCGCTTATCGGACCCGGCGGCAAGACCATCAAGGGCATTGTCGCGGAGACCGGCGCTGAAATTAACATCGAGGACGACGGCTCGGTGCACATCTACGCCACGAGCGGCGAAAGCATGGCGCGCGCCAAAGAAATTATCGGTGGCATGACGCGTGAGATCGAGATCGGGCAGACGTATCAGGGTCGCGTTGTCTCGACGAAGGAATTCGGGGCGTTTGTCGAAGTTTTGCCGGGCAGGGATGGGCTCGTGCACATTTCCGAGCTCGCGGATTTTCGGGTGAAACGAACGGAAGACGTTGCCAAGGTTGGGGACATCATCTGGGTCAAGTGCATCGGCATCGACGACAAAGGCCGGGTAAAACTTTCGCGCAAGGCCGCGTTGAAAGAACGCGCCGAAGCCGAAACGGGTCAGCCCGCGCCCGCAGAGGACGAGCGCTGATTGGCGTCGCAGGGCTTGTAGCCAAGATCGGTGATCCCACTCGCTTGAGTGAGGTTGACAACGTCGGTTGGCGGTGAGTTAGAAGATGAGGCTTTGATATGACTACGCCCGCTCGGGTTTCTTACGGCGTGCTCGCTCTCACACTTGTGTTGGCTGGAGTTTTGCATCTCGGAGCGCCGCTGTTGGTCATCTTGTTTTCCTATCTCACACTGCGCCAGCTCTATTTTCTGACCAAAAGAAAGTGGATCGCCCTCGTCTTGTTCATCGTGGTTGTGTTAGGAATTGCCGCGGCGGCGATCTTTTTGACTCGCGCCGCCATTCTGGCCTTGCCCGACGTAGCCGATACGTCAATTCCTTCCGCCAGCGCCTGGGCACAGCGGCGCCAGATCGAATTGCCGTTCACGGACTTTGAGAGCCTGCGAGCGGTCGTGATCGACACCCTTCAACAGGAAGCGCATTATCTGCGAAACGTCGCACATTTCGCCGGCAGTACTACGGCCGCGTTAGTTTTTAGTATTATCGGAATTGTCGCGGCAGGGAGCCTCTTTTTTAAAGCCGCTCTCGATCCTCACCGCGCCACGCATCCGGTGAAGAATAATCTCTATTCCATTTGTTGCGACGAAGTCTCGACCCGCTTCCGCGATTTTTATCGCAGTTTCGCTACCGTGATGGGCGCCCAGATTACGATTTCGTTAATCAATACCGCGTTGACCGGACTGTTTGTAGTGGTCGTTCGGATGCCGCATGCGCCGCTCCTAATTGCGATCACATTTCTCTGCGGCCTGGTGCCGATTGTCGGAAACCTGGTGAGTAATACCATCATTGTTTTTATTGCATTAACAATTTCCCTGAAGCTTGCGATCGCAGCCCTGGTATTCCTGGTTGTGATTCACAAGCTTGAATATTTCTTGAACAGCAAAATCATCGGCGACCGGATTCGGAATCCAGTTTGGCTAACGTTGATCGCGCTGATCATTGGCGAAAGACTCATGGGCATTCCTGGGCTGATTCTTGCGCCTGTCGTATTGAATTATCTGCGCGTGGAAATGTTGACAGTCGAAGTGTCGCCCACAGTGCAAAAAGTCGAATCCCTAAGCCGCTAAAATCGGCAAGGAATTTTTCACTTTGTAACGAGTTAACGTGCGACGTGGCTATGAAAGCGGGTTTCCCTTTTGCCGTTCCGAGCGAAGTCGAGGAATCTCTCATTTTAGGACAACTCTGACCACGCCATGAAAGCTGGTTTTCTTGAGAAATTAATCGAGCGCCTCGGACGTATCGGGCCAGAGGAGGTGCAGAATTATTTTCTGCGCCTGGCGCAGGAGAAAGGGTTTCTCGAAACGGTTTTCAACGCCATCCAGGAAGGCATCATTGTGACCGATTCGAAAGGACGCATCACCTATCTCAATGATGCGGTTTGCGGATTGTTTGGGCTTCATGGGAGCGATGCTATTGGCAAACGGCTCGACGAATGTATCCGCGGTCTCGATTGGGAATCACTGACGCAAAGCGGCGGACCAGTCAGCCGCGACATGGAAATTTTCTATCCAGCAAATCGCTTCATAAATTTTTATGTCGTGCCGCTGATGATTGAGCACCGGGAAACTGGGGAGAAGATCGACAAGAAGGCCGCGACGGACGCGGGCTCGGAGAGTTTGCTGGATGGGCAAAACGAGCAGGTTGGCCACGCCATGATTCTGCGCGATATCACCGAGAGCCGGCGCTCCGCGCAGCAGACGATTGAATCGGAGCGATTGAACGCGCTGACGCTGCTCGCTGCTGGCGTAGCGCACGAGCTTGGCAATCCTTTGAACTCGCTGCATATCCATTTGCAATTGATGGAGCGCCAGGCGCGCAAATTGGATGGCGCAACGCGAGCGGAATTCCAGGAATCGATCGACATCGCCCGCTCTGAAGTCAATCGGCTCGACTCGATTGTCACACAATTCTTGCGCGCGATCCGTCCTTCCAAACCGCAGCTTCATCCCGAAAACGTGAATACGATTGTTGAGGAAACATTGCGTTTCTTCGCGCCTGAAATCCAGGACCGCGACATAGTCGTGGAACAGGAATTGCGGTCGGACCTGCCTCTGCTCCAAATCGATCGTGATCAGATGAAGCAGGCTTTTTATAACGTGATCAAGAACAGTCTCGAAGCCATGAAGCGCGGCGGCATTTTGCGCATCCGCACCGACAGAGATGATATGTACGTCCTTGTCCGTTTCATTGACACAGGCAGCGGCATGTCTGCCGAAAATTTAGGCCGCGTCTTCGAGCCTTATTTCACAACAAAGCCGTCAGGGACGGGTCTTGGATTGTTGATTGTCCGCCGAATTGTGCGCGAACACGGCGGGGAACTTTCCATCGAAAGTAGCGAAGGCAAAGGTCTCACGCTTACCATTCGGTTGCCATATATCGACAAGCGCGTCCGCATGTTAGAAGCGGGCCACTCGCACTGAGATTCACGCAACGCGCTATCGATCGCCGCCAAACGCTTTTTTCAGCCAGCCTTCGAACTGGCGAAAGAGAAGGCCGAGGTAAGCGCCGGGCGATTGCTTGAAAAGTTCGATTATGCGCGGACTCAGGTCTTGCCCGGGTTCATCGATTGTACCGGATAGACGCACATTGGTCCAGAGATAGCCGCTCTGACGCCGGCTAAAGACTTCTTCAGGATTCGGCAGCCAATCCAAATATTCACGGGTAACCCCAAGCGTGATCATGCCGTGCAAAACCCGGCGATCAATCGAGATCGTCCCTTTCTCCTCGATTGCAATGTCTTTGATGTCGAT
>QHNF01000275.1 GCA_003218345.1 Verrucomicrobiota bacterium
CTGTGGTTCCGACGGCCAGGCCGAGGCAGGCATTAATCGCGGTGATAGTAAAGAGATAACGCGAGACCTGCGATTCGATGTCTTGCGCGATGCCGACGGCTGTCTTCTTATCTGAGAGCGTGGGTAGCAACTTGACCAGCTTGGCGATGAAGACCTGGTCGTAGACGAGCAGGAAATAGAGTAGGATCGACGACAGAACAGCGCTGGCGATAAACTCTGGTGTGCGCATGAAAAACATTTCAGTAATGGGATGCCGCTTAACTTCCACGGTTTTAGCCTCCGCATTAGTTGAAGCGAGCTTCTCGATCTCGCTGGTCGCCTGGGTCACTTGCGCTACCGACCTTTTTACCGGCAGGAGCTTGCGTTGCAGTTCCATCAAACCCGCAGGTGCCTTGTGGAGCCATTCGACCGTGGGTGTAGCCAGCGCGGAGATTCCATAACCGACAAGCGCAAGAAGTCCGACAAGGATGAACGCTGCGCCCACCGGCAACGGGATCTTCAATTTCGCGAGTCCACGCACTATCGGTCTCAGCAAATAGCTGAGCAGCAGCGCAAGAACGAGCGGCAGCAGGACCGAGCGCATAAAGTAGATGGTGTAGAATACTGCCAGGATAAACAGACCTGTAAGGGCGATCGACCTGACATCGAAAGGTTTCTGCAACAGCTCGGCGGTCCGTAAGCGGGCACGCGATGCGACCTTTCCCGCGTCGTGCTCATCGTCGGAAACATGACTGCGCGATTCCATCTCAGCCTAGGGCAAACCCATCTATGCTCATGAATCGGATGGTACTTTGGATCCACGCGTCTCAGTCTTCTCCTTGCGGATAGTACCCCGAGCCGCGGTTTAGACTCGTTCTGCTGATCGTATCACATTTTGCTGTGAGGAACCGTAACCGATGTCTTTCTCATTAGATGTACACAAATCGCGCCTTCGTTGTTCCTCCAAAGTAACAGAACAAGAAGGCGCGAGGAGACAAACAAGTTTAACTCTTTGGCTCTTAATCCTCGTCGAGAATCACGCGATCAACCATGATGTTGTCGCCCGTTCCGACGTAATGGACGCGGACTGGGATACCCACCTTAACTCTCGTTCTTACGGTATCTTCATCGAGGACCTTGCCGCTCCGCGTCACATAAGTAACTGTCTTTCCGAAGTGGTAACTCCGCGGCCCGCTACTTTCCCTGAGTACAATCGTACTGCCCGGAGTGTACTCAGTGATCGTGCCGTTGCCTTCAGTCGTGGTGGTCGTTGTCGTAGTCTCCGAGACCTGCGCCCATGCGAACGGGGCCACAACTGCCAAAACTATGCTGACTAGTATTTTTTTCATTGTATTGTTTCTTTTTGTTCTTTTACGCAGGGGCGAACGCTCCTGCTAATGAGCTTTCGTCGACGCCGGAAGTGCGCCCCGGCCTTGTATATGATGTAATCGGGCGCGGACCTTTGTCCGGTCGCCTGAAGAAGGGGCATTTATCGTTTCCGGGCGCTGCGGTCTTGTATCTGTTGTACCCAGCTTTTCAACTCCAGAATGGGCATGAAGTTGACGATTCGCTGTGCTGGAATGTTCGCTTGTAGTGCAGCGGCGAGCCCAAGTTCAATAAATTCCAGCTGCCCCGGATGATGAGCATCCGTTCCCAGCGAAATACGCGTTCCGTGCTCTCGCGCAACCTTGAGCAGGTCGATATTCAAATCCTGTCGATCAGGATAGCAGTCAATTTCCAGTGCTTTATCGAGCTTGGTCGCTTCCGCAAAGACGCGCGGCCAATCTGCTTTCAAACCGATCCGATAGTTATAAATGCGGCCACGCGGATGGGCGAGGATTTGAATGTTTGGATTGCGCAGCGCTGCCAGATATCGCGCGGTTTGATCTTCGGGTGTCCTCAGAGACGAGTGAAATGAGCCCAAAACCAGATCCAAAGCCAGTAGAGACGTCCGCGACATATCGCCTTCACCCCGGGGATTAAGATTCATCTCGATGGAACGGAGAACAAATGGTTTCCCGCCTGCTTTTGAGGCCGCTTCGTTGATCTTCGTTATCTCCGCGCCCTGTTTTCTCAGAGAGCGTTCGTCGATTCCCCCTGCAATTTTCAGCCCCTTAGAATGATCAGTGATCGCGATATATTCGTATGACCGCTCCTTCGCTGCATCGGCCATTTCCGCGATTGTGCCCGACCCGTCGCTCCATTGAGTGTGCATTTGTAAATCGCCGCGCAGACGCTTCGACCATCCAGATTTTGTCGCGAGTAGCTGTCTAGCTTCAGCGAGCGAAATGAAATCCCGGCGAATCGCGGGAACGCCTTCGCTTGGACGCGGATGCTTCTCGATCCAGCGCCAAATTTGTTTTTCTATAAATGGTCCAATGCCACGCAATTCAGTCAGTGGACGATTCTGTGCCACAAGGTCCATAACGTTTTCCGGCCAGAGAAAGGCGTTGCGGGCAGCCCTTCGAAAGGCTCGCGCCAGTATTCCTG
>QHNF01000276.1 GCA_003218345.1 Verrucomicrobiota bacterium
CGGCGCCGTCGCTTCTTTGAATTCCGGAACGCGCCGCACTTCGATTTTGGCGTGCGGAGCAGTTAGAAACAATTCCTTCGACGAGTGCTCCGTTGCCTGCGTAATCAGGCGCGTGTACTCCGTTAATGCATCGTCTCGACCTTTGTCATCATTCGGGTAAAGAAAATGCGCATCTTTCGCGAGCTCGTTCATGGCTTCGCCGATTGGCTGGCCCGAAAATCGATTGGCATCGAGAAGTGTACGCATCTCATTCTCGATGCGCGCCACTTCGCGCAGACCAAGCTCGTGCACTTCATCCGGCTTGAGCGTGGTGGTCGTGTTTTGACGCAGCTGGTAGGCGTAGTAGGCGTCGCCGTCCGGCAATTTCCAGACGCCATCGTCGGTGGTCGTTTTCGGTAAAATTTCACGGAAATAATCGATAAGTTTTTGATAGGCCGGATAGACCTTTCCAGTTACTGCCGTTTCCACGCGCGCTTGAAAATCTGCGCGGTGCGCTTCCGTTAACTTATCGATCTTCGCTGCACGGCTTTTGAATGACATGGCGAGAATATTCTCCGAAGCTGGTTTCCCGATAAAATCGGTCATCTCCTTGAGCACTTCTTCCACCACAAATCGTGGCGGCAGAATCTGCTTTTGTTCGCGCACCTTCAGACCGGCGAGAACTTGATCGAACTTTTTCGGCAGACCATCGAGCCGCATCAGGTAATACTCGCAATCTTTGGGACTCAGCAGCCGATGCGTATTCGCCATGAAGGAGGGAAATTGATTCTGCACGCCGAAGAGCTGATTGACCGGGTAGTTGTGCCATTGCCATTTTTCTCCTTCGACCTGGCCTTGCAAAAACCAATCCAGCACGTGTGTGGAGAGTTTTTGCAAAGATGATTGCCGATCGAGCGGATACTCGCGCAGTTGCCACAGGTCTTTCTTAAACCGATCAAATTCGCGCTGTTGATGCTCGGGCGAGTCGTCATCGAGCTTGCCGTTGTGACTGGTGATGCCGAATTGCTCGACTAACCCAATCGCGGAGAGCAGCTCCGGATGATCGAAGAGGACTTCGGCGAAGACTTTGTCGTAAAATAGATTCAGGCTCCACGGCCGAAACCAAACGAGATTAATCACGAACACCGCGATCGCGATCACAACGACTGCAATAATCGCCCCGAGCCATTTGAGAATGCGCTTAAGCATGTGCTTAGATTAACATTGGAATACTGGCCGTTGCTAGGATGCAATAGTCGTGCGTGCTAGATTCAAATGTTTTCGAGGTTCGCATAAATGAGCCACTGATTGAGCGGCACGCACTCTCAATCGCCAAGGCGCGATCAAAAATGTCATCCCGAACGAAGTGAGGGACCTCACATTTGCTGAGAGATCACACAAAACAAACGTGATGTGATGTGATTGGCAATTGTGAGGTCCTTCGCCTAAAAGCTTTCGGGGCTCGGAATGACAAGTCATCCGATTTATGAGATGGCTTCGCCACCAATTTCAGTTATAGCCAAAGTTGATGACCGCCTCGGCAAAGTATCTCGATAAACCGGAGCCGCGCTGGCAAGTGATTCTCGCGCTGGTTGCCATTGGAGGAATTTACCTGGCTTTACCATCGTGGTTCATCGTGGGTCCCACATGGCTGCTGCCAGTTTTGATTGTGATCTTACTGGTCCCGACCATCATGACGCACCGCACGGGTCGCCATTCATTGAACCATGCACTCGGGATTCTGATTAACGCGATTATTACGATCGCACTAATCGGATCAGTTGTCCTTCTAGTAACGGCGTTGCCATCTCATAGGGGCCAACCCTTGCGACTATTAGGTTCCGGAGCGGCGCTTTGGTTCACGAACGTTCTCGTCTTCGCGCTTTGGTATTGGCGGCTTGATGGCGGCGGGCCGACAGTGCGTGACAAGCGCCGTGAATTCGGCAGTCGCAGTTTTGTTTTTCCGCAGATGCAGATCGAGAAAGTCGAGCGCGGACGATTCAGCGTGGAACGCTGGCGCCCCGGTTTTGTCGATTATCTCTTTATTGCGTTCACGCAGAGTTCGACCTTCGG
>QHNF01000277.1 GCA_003218345.1 Verrucomicrobiota bacterium
CGCAGTGGAATGATGATGCGGTCGCCATTCATGCTGAATACCGATTGGTATGATCCGAGTCTGCCGGAATGGCTGGCGCCGAATTGTGTGGCCGAGGCAGCGAAAGACTTTGGTTTTACCGACGATCGCGTTCGTCTCGCGCTTGCTCGTGCCGCGCTGCGCGAAGGAAAGAAAGTGAGTGAGTGGGAAGTATGCGCGCAGATCGGCGCCGAAGCAGGTAAGATCGATAATCAGAAATTGTTGCAGCTCGCGAAATCGCCAGAAATCGAGAAGCGCGTCCGAAAATCGACAGCAGAATTCCATGCGCTCCAGATCACGCAACGCCCGGCGTTTGTGATCGACACGGAAATCGGCGACCGCGCGATATTTTCCGGAAATGTGAAGCTTGAGCCAGTGGCGAGCACACTGGACTCAATGCTCGATGACGCTGCTGCGTACACGGCGTACAAAGCGCATTTTGGCGATCCGCCGAAAACGTGATCGCGATTGCGAAATTTTCCGGAGGGTAGTTAATTAAAAATGTGAATCCCGACGAGATTGGGCAAAAGCTTCGAGCGACGCCCTTCGTCTCATTCCGCATTTACACCAGCGACGGTAAGCATTTGGATGTGAATCATCCGGAAACGGCAATGCTTACTCGAATGACGTTGCTAATCGCGCGGCCAATCGCGGATCCAACGCAAAACATTCCTGACCAATACGATTCGGTTTCGCCGTTGCACATCATGAGAATCGAGCCACTGGTGCCAGCCTGAGAACACGATCGACATCCCATTGTCACCAGATTGATCTTGCCAGTGCAAAATTGTTGCCTACAACTTCCCTCCGGCTCGCGATTATTAATGCGAGCTCTTCGTCGTGGTCAATCGCAGCCGTGGCGAAGCCGAGTGCCCCAGCGATTTACGAAGGCGAACGCCGGGAAATGCGATAAATGAAAATACGGCGGGGCGGCGCACTCCCGTTTCGTCGGCCAGGAGCTTGATCTAATCTGCAACCACAAATTCGTGTAAACGGTCGGATTCGCGCCCGCGAAGTCCGGGTCATTATGGGGTCCACCAGCGAACAGCTCGGCGTCATGAGATTGAACGACGCCTTGCGCAAGGCTCAAAGTCTTGGTCTCGATCTGGTGGAAATTGCACCAACGGCCAACCCGCCGGTGTGCAAGATCATCGATTTCGGAAAGTTCCGATACGATATTTCCAAGCAAACCAAGGACAAAAAGCCGGCCGGCGCACGGCTGAAGGAAATTAAGTTTCGCGTTAACATCGATGATCACGATTACCTGACGAAAATCCGGCACGGCGAAGAATTCCTGGATCGGGGAAATAAAGTTCGGGTGCAGCTGCAATTTCGCGGCCGCGAAATGGCGCATCAGGAATTCGGCATGCAGCTCATGGAGAAAGTGCGCGAGGATCTCTCCGGCATGTCGCAAGTGGAAATGGAACCAAAGATCACCGGCCGAAATATTACCATGACATTAAGCCCTCTGCCGGCAAACCGCAGGAAACGACGATTTTCGCCGCCATCAAAAACACCAGCTGAAGAGGAAGCAGTTCCTTCACCGAACGGGACGTAATCCTAATGACGCGCATGTCGCATCGCGCGCCGCCCACAGAGCGGTTACAGTTTCAGGTGCCACTCACGGCGTGCGCCCGGCTGCGGGGGACGCTTTCGGCGAACTCCCGCGTGGCGGTGGAGGCGGCAGCGGTGCATTTGCAGCTTGTCGGGCTTCCAATCGTTTTTTGCGGCTGAGCGCTTGCTGATTGTTAGGATCAACCTTCAGAACCTTCTCGGTGTCGGCCATCGAACTTTTGACGTCGCCTTTTGTCTCGTAGATGTAGCTGCGGTAAAGGTAATACCGAGTTTCGTTTGGTTTGAGCTTGATGGCTTCGGAGTAATCAGCAAGCGCTTTGTCAGTATCATTCAGTTTCATCTCCACGGCTGCGCGCTGCTCGTAAATCCGTGGGTCCTGTGAATTGAGTCTAATCGCTTCGCTATATTCATTGATGGCATCTGGAAATCTCTGTTCATTGGCGGCGGCGTATCCACGTTGTTGATAAACAGCCGCGAGATTTGGCGCGTATTTGCGGTCGAGATTGGTGGCTTTACGAAGCAGTTCGACGGCCTTGTCCCACTCTTGATTCTTGGAGGCCTCCGCGCCTTCTCGGGCAAGCTTGTTTGCTTCCTTGGCATCTTTGCTGACTTGTGCCTGGGACACCTGCGCACCACAAAGCCCCAGAGCCATGACGAGAGTAAAGGCAAAATATTTTTTCATGATTTGTGTTGGACGTTGCTTTTCTTAGACAATTCGAAATTCAGGCCGCGAACGTTTGGCCGCAAGCGCAACTCTTTCAAGTCTGTTGCGGAGAGGGCGCCTGTTCAATGTCGATCTTTTGCTCGGGCTCCGATGGGGCAGATTCGCTTGGTCCGGGCTCATCAACGCGTGTGATGCGCGCCGCGCGACCGGTATTCTCATCGATTTCGATTAGCGCTCCGCGGAGGCGCACCTCGCCGCCGGCGACTGGGAACGATGCCGGCAGATTGGAGATAAACCGGTTCATGATCGGTTCGATGGTGCGCCCGAGGATCGAATTCACAGGACCGCACATTCCCGCATCGCACAGAAACGCTGTGCCGCCGGGGAAGATTTGCTCGTCGGCTGTCTGAACATGAGTATGGGTGCCGATGACAGCGGAGACTTTTCCGTCGAGGAATCGGCCCAGCGCAATTTTCTCGCTTGTGGTTTCGCCGTGCGCATCCACGATGATGTTCGCGGTCTCGTTGCGCATCTTCGTCACTGCTGCTTCGACAGCACGAAACGGGTTTTCTAAAATCGGCTGCATAAACGTACGCGCTTGCACATTGATAACGC
>QHNF01000278.1 GCA_003218345.1 Verrucomicrobiota bacterium
AATCGTAATCTGTTTTCGGCAATTCGTCCGTCATTAAATCCAGCTCATGAATCTTCACATTCGCGAGCGATCGCGCGCGGCAGGTTTCTCCCATCGCGTGGATGAAATTCTTCGAGCGCTCCAGCGCAACTATTTGGCCGGTTGGCCCCACAATCTCCGCAAGATCAACAGTCGCATAGCCGGGGCCTGCGCCCACATCGAGGACACGTT
>QHNF01000279.1 GCA_003218345.1 Verrucomicrobiota bacterium
CGCATCGCAAACGGGAGCCCCCCTCACGCGAAATCCTACATCGACCGGAGTTCTCGCGTTACGTCGAGGGCTGGGGCCGCGCCGGCGATACTGGCTTCGTGGCACTCGACAAAAAAGACGCATCACTGCTAGGCGCTGTTTGGCTGCGACAGCCCATCGATAAAGCCGACGCGCCGCCGGAACTTGCCTTTGCTGTTAAACCAGAGCACCGCGGGCATGGCATCGGCACAGCCCTCCTGACGCAATTGGTCCGCGCGAATCCCGAGCAGTCAACGATTTCGCTCAGCCTCGTTGCCGGAAAACCGGTATTGCGGCTTTACGACCGCTTTGGATTCAAGGTGGTCGAAGAAAAATCGGATGCCATCATAATGCGGAGATACATCTAAGAGACAATAAAGCGCAGGCCGGCGAACCCACTTCGACTCACGGTGCAAAAATCAAAAGCACAAATACAGCGAATAGCAGCAGGTGGATGCAACCTTGTAACACATTTGTCTTTCGGCTGGTAAACGTGACCACGCTCACAGCAAGCGTTAACAGCAGCAGCGGAAGATTGCCGCCTTGTACGCCGAGTGTCACCGGTCGTTTCGTAATAAGACTAACCATGAGCACGGCGGGAATCGTTAGCCCGATAGTCGCGAGCACCGAACCGAGCAGAATGTTTATCGAGCGCTGCAGCTGATTGCGCAGGCTGGCACGAATGGCGCCCAATCCTTCCGGGGAAAGCACTAATGCGGCAATCATCGCACCGCCAAATTCCTGCGGCACATTGAATTTCTCAATACTGTTATCCAATGGGATGGCGAACTTTTCCGCCAGTAATATCACGGCAACCAGGTACAGGAGCAGCATGGCTGCATGAAAAGCCGTTGACTGTATGTGAACTGGATGATGAGTAGAATTCGTCTCCCCTACTACCTCCTTTGAGTCTATGAAGTAACGGCGATGTCGCATGGTCTGGATGAGCAGAAAAATCGCATAAAGCGACAGTGACATCACCACGAGAAAGATTTCCTGTTCGGTGGAAAAGTTGGGCCCGCTCACAGAAGTAGTGAAATTTGGCAAAACCAAACCGAGCACCGCCAGTGTCATGATAACGTTAAGATAGGAGTTAACGCCTTGCAGGTTGTAGTGCTGTTCGCGATAGCGTAAGCCGCCCAGTAGTAGCGATAGCCCCACCAAGCCGTTGAGAGCGATCATAACCACAGCAAAAATTGCGTCCCGCCCGAGCGTGGGATTATTTGCGCCATGCAACATCGCCGTCGAAATCATCGCTACCTCAATGCTGATCGCCGACAACGTCAGGATTAAGGTTCCGTAAGGCTCGCCAAACTTGATGGCAAGACAATCG
>QHNF01000286.1 GCA_003218345.1 Verrucomicrobiota bacterium
TGATTACGCTGGAACGGTTGAAACCGTTGGTAAAAACGTAACGCAATTCAAACCTGGCGACGAAGTATTCGGTGGAAAGGATGGTGCCTTGGCGGAGTACGTATGCTGTCTTGCCGATCGAGGAGTCGTGCTCAAACCGGCGAACATGACGTTTGAGCAAGCTGCTTCTGTCCCAGTGGCGGCGCTCACCGCGTTGCAGGGTCTTCGCGACAAAGGAAAAATTCAGCCCGGGCAAAAGATCTTGATCAATGGCGCATCGGGAGGCGTGGGCACGTTCGCCGTGCAAATCGCGAAATCGTTCGGAACCGAGGTGACCGGCGTGTGCAGCACGCGCAATGTCGATCTTGTCCGATCAATCGGTGCCGATCACGTGATTGACTACACGAAAGAAGATTTCACTAAAACTGATCAGCGTTACGATTTGATCTTTGACCTTGTTGGAAACCATTCCTTTTCCGAGCGCCGCCGCATTTTGAATCAAAATGGGATCTGTGTCATGGCTGGGAGCAGGATGGCACGACGGGTTCGCGACGCGTTTGCTTGGCGAGATCAATGCATATGTGCGGTCACGATTCGTTAGCCAGAAGTTCATTGCCTACATCGCGCAATTCGACAAAAAGGACATGATGGTTCTGGCCGATCTCATGCAATCCGGAAAAATGACACCAGTCATCGATCGGACTTACAAATTGAACGAGACCGCCGACGCTCTTCGATACCTGGAACAAGGACACGCTCGAGGAAAAGTGGTAGTCACTGTTGAATGAACAACGCCTGACCACGCGGAGAAAATGGAATGACAATTAGCACAATCGACAATTCACAACGGACCGCGGCAAAAGTTGCCGGAATCAGTGGCCTATTCGCGTTCGCGGTCGTTGTATTCGCCAACTATGTGCTGCTAAACCCGCTTATCGTTCCAGGCAACGCCGCTGAAACCGCTCGGAACATCGTGGCGCACCAAATACAATTTCGTGTCACCCTCATCTGCTTTCTCACTTACAGCGCGAGTGTTGTCGTTCTGCTCGCGGCGCTCTACGTCATTCTTAAACCAGTAAACCAAGGCCTTGCCTTAGCTGGAGCATTATTCCGCCTGGTATTTGCAATATTGTGGCTTCTTAGCACGCTCAACATGTTGGGCGCGCTGCGGCTCTTGGGTAGCGCTAGTTATCTGCAAATCTTCGAAGCAGATCGATTACAGGTCTTGGCTAGGCTATGCGTGGCCGCAACTTTCGACGATTATTACGTGGGCCTGCCATTTTTTGGATTAGCGGCGACCGTTTGCGCGTACCTGTGGCTCAAGTCGAAATACATCCCGAAAGGATTAGCTGTCTTTGGCGTGATCTCGTCGGCGTGGTGCGTGATCTGCGCTTTCGTTTTTCTCATTTTCCCGCACTTCGACAAGATCGTTAACGACTACTTATTCGATTCGCCGATGGCCATTTTCGAATTGATACTAAGTTTTTGGCTTCTGTTTAAAGGATTGAAACCAGTCGAGTCCAGTCAATCGCAGGCTGATGCTGCTTAACCTCTTCGCTGATGATCAACGGCTGCCATTAACCTCAAACATTCCTCAGGCTTATGAAAACAAAACGCATTTTGAAGAGCATTCTGAAGTGGACTTCACTCTTAATTTTATTCGCGTTGTTCGCGGGAGTAATCCTGATCTTTATCGCCTATTGGAGATCGACCAACGACTGTGATCGCAATGCCGCTGCTCCGACCAATCCGATGAAAGCTATTGTTTACTGCGACTATGGCTTAGCCAACCTAAAGCTTGAAGACGTTGAAAAGCCTGTTCCGAATGACGACCAGATCTTGGTAAAAGTTCGCGCGGCTTCGATTAATCCGTATGACTGGCACTTCATCGAAGGCACGCCCTACATCATGCGTCTGATGGGGGTCGGTCTGCGCAAACCAAAGGACACACGACTAGGCGTTGACTTTGCGGGCACCGTTGAAGCAGTCGGCAAGAACGTGACGCAATTTAAGCCGGGCGATGAAGTGTTCGGCGGACGAGGCGGCGCTTTTGCTGAGTACCTCTGTCCTCGCGCGAATCGGGCAGTCGCGCTGAAGCCGGCCAACCTGACGTTTGAACAAGCGGCTTCTGTTAATATCGCGGGCATCACGGCGTTGCAGGCTCTTCGCGACAAGGGAAACGTTCAGGCAGGGCAGAAGATTTTGATCAATGGCGCATCTGGCGGTGTCGGGACGTTCGCGGTGCAGATCGCCAAATCATTCGGCGCAGACGTAACTGGTGTGTGCAGCACAAGGAATGTCGATCTTGTCCGATCGCTCGGCGCGGATCACGTGATTGATTACACCAAAGAGGATTTCGCCAAAGGTGAGCAGCGTTACGATGTAATTCTCGACAATGTTCCCAACCATTCGTTGTCAGAATGCAGGCGGATCTTAAATCCCAAAGGGAAATATATTATGATCGGTGGCGGCGGACCGAACGATAGTCGATGGGTCGGGCCTTTCGGTCGTGTGATTCATGCGCTTCTAGTGTCGCCATTCATCAGTCAGAAAATGGGCATGATGATGGCGGACGCGAACCAAAAGGACCTTACTATCCTGGGCGATCTCATGCAGTCCGGAAAGGTGACACCGGTCATTGATAGGACCTACAAATTGAGTGAGGTCCCGGCAGCGATCGCGTATCTGGAACAAGGCCACGCTCGAGGCAAAGTCGTAATAACTTTGGAGTAACGAATTGAATTATGATCGCGATGCGCGAGCCATCTAAATTCCTTTTTATGAGCGGCGGCTTTTTCGAGGAATTGCAGCGTCGAAGAGTTTATCGAGTCGCGGCGGCGTACGTCATTGCGGCAGGATTCATCATTCAGATCGGATCGGCAATTTTGCCGGCCTGGGAATTGCCGAATTGGACATTCCGCTTGGTGGTAGTGCTCTTACTGATCGGATTTCCCATCGCATTGATTCTTGCCTGGGCTTTTGACGTCACTCCAGAAGGAATTCGAGCGACAGAGAAAACCGCCGCCGAAACGCACCTTCGTCGGAACATGATCATCCTTGCTGCAACCGGCGTGATCGTTTCGGCAGCCGCAGGTTTTTTCCTCTTGCCACGGGTCTCCGCCCGCATGATCGACAAGTCAATCGCAGTGCTACCCTTCGAGAATCTGAGCGGCGATCCGGATAATGCCTATTTCGCTGATGGCATCCAGGACGATATTCTGACGAACCTCTCGAAAATCGGCGATTTGAAGGTGATTTCGCGGACATCAGTCATGTCATATCGTGGCAGCGGGACGCGCAACGCCCGTGACATTGGCAAAGCGCTGGGCGTGGCCACGCTTGTGGAAGGCAGCGTTCGCCGCATCGGCAACCGGGTGCGCGTGAACGTGCAGCTGATTAATGCTAGCACCGAC
>QHNF01000290.1 GCA_003218345.1 Verrucomicrobiota bacterium
AATGCTGGAGGCGGAAGCAAGGTTCAAAGAGAATGGGCTGCAATTCAGGAAGCACGCGGTGGCTGTAACCGGCGCTGATAGCGCTCTGGACAATTACGCCGAAGAGAACGGTTGGCTCGCCCGATTCCCCATGCACGATTGGGTTGGTGGACGCACTTCGGTGATGAGCGCGGTCGGGCTTTTGCCGATGGCGCTCCAAGGCTTTGACATCGATGATTTTCTCGCCGGCGCATCGGCGATGGATGAGCGGACCCGCACACAGGATGCAATGCAAAATGCCGCGATGCTTCTGGCGCTGATGTGGTATTACGCGGGCAATGGCAAAGGCGACAAAGATATGGTGATCCTTCCCTATAAGGATCGGCTGGCATTGTTTAGCAAATATCTGCAGCAGCTAGTGATGGAGTCGCTGGGAAAAGAAAAAGATCTCGACGGAAAGATCGTGCATCAAGGCATCGCTGTTTATGGCAACAAGGGATCGACCGACCAGCATGCCTACGTTCAACAGTTGCGTGACGGTGTTTTGAATTTTTTCGCGACCTTTATTGAGGTGGACAAGGATCGGCACAACCCAACGATCGAAATTGAAGATGGAGTCACAAGTGGCGACTACCTTCACGGATTTCTGCGCGGAACGCGAAGCGCGCTTTTTGAGAGCGGACGTGAATCGATCACCGTGAGCATTCCTGAGGCGAACGCATTTAATATCGGCGCTTTGATCGCACTTTATGAGCGCGCGGTAGGCTTTTACGCGTCGTATGAGCGCGCGGTAGGCTTTTACGCGTCGCTGGTTAACATCAACGCTTACGATCAACCCGGCGTTGAGGCCGGAAAAAAAGCGGCAACCAAATTGTTGGAGCTCCAAAGACAAGTCCGCGCGAAACTGACTGGCGATCCTGGGAAAACTGCCGAAGAAATTGCGCGTTCCATCGACGCGGATCCGGAAGACGTGTTTCATGTGCTGCGACATCTGGCGAGCAACGATCCGCACATTCGGATCACGCCTGGCGAACAGACCGTGGATGAGCGGTTTTCACGCGAAGAATAGCGATCATTGCCCAAATATGCCAGACGCAGCTCCTCGGGATGTAAAAGTTTCATTGAGCGTTCCATGGAGCGACACGGTCCGATTTATCCGGCAACTCAGTCACGACCTGCGTAATCATTTGAATGCTATCGAGCTGCAGTCCACTTACATCAGCGAGCTGGAGAGCGATGGAGAACTCAAGGACGAGATCACGCGCTTGCGTGAAATGGTCTCCGGACAGGCCTCGGTCTTACAGCGGCTCTCCAGAGCAGTCGGTGAGGTAAACCCCAGCCTCATTTCTTACCCTGCCTCCGATTTTATGGAAGACTTGCGCGGGAAGATCGGCCACGATTTCTCCCAGGAAAACGCGGAGATCACCTGGGACTTTCAGGTCGGCGACGCGATGTTGAATATCGATCCTCAACTTTTGCAGGAAGCATTTACCGAACTTTTTGCCAATGCTTTCCGCCACGACCGCGGCAAAGGTGCGCTTGTCGCGACGGCTAAGATCGACAAAGATCGATTCCTCTTTGCGCTCTGTGAGCCAAAGGCCGCATTTGACTTGCCTACCGAAAATTGGGGGCGTGAACCGCTTCGGAAAATCAGCCAAAACCATTATGGCCTTGGTCTAAGTCGCGTCCGCGCTATCTTGGAGGCCCACGGTGGCGAAATGCATGCCCTGTATGATTCGGAACATTCCACGCTCATTACGCGACTCACTCTGCCGGCCTCCGGTGGATAATCCTGTTGCCACGGGCTTGCGGACCGTCCTTTCTTTGAAATTCAAGCGCGCCTTCAAGGGCCCGCAGAGCCGCGGCTACAAATGTGCAGGCGACGCATATTCCTGAAATGAAAACAGAGAACCATCGCGTACTGATAATCGATGACGAGCGGCCCGTTCTCATGACGCTCGAGGCACTGTTCAAACGTCACGGTTATCAAGTGGACGCGGCGCCCACCGCCTCGCAAGGGCTCAAGTTGCTGAAGTCAAAATCTCCAACACTCGTCTTGCTCGATCTTCAACTGCCCGATGCCGATGGATTAGAGATGCTCGATCGAATCAAGGCCGAGCTGCCACAGATACAGGTCATTATTTTGACCGCGCACGACTCTTTGCACAATGCAATCGAGTCGATCAAACGCGGCGCTTATCATTTCATTAGCAAACCATACGCGTCCGAAGAGCTGCTCAGTCTGGTCGAGAAAGCATTAGAAAAACAGTTCCTATTGCGGGAAGCGCAGGAGCTTCGGGAAAAAACAGAGCAACTCGAAAAGCGGCTGGAAATAGCAGAGGCGCGGCCCACGCCCATTTTCAAAAGCAAACCGATGCAGGAGATTGAGGAATTGATCGACGCAATGGCGCCGTCGGACGCAAACGTCCTCATCGTAGGTGAAAGCGGCGTGGGTAAGGAAGTGATCGCCAACGCTATTTACGCGCGGAGCCGGCGCGTGGGACGACCAATGGTGAAGCTCAATTGTGCGGCCTTTCCCCAAACGCTGATTGAGGGAGAGCTTTTCGGTTATGTAAAAGGGGCATTCACAGGCGCGATGAACGATTTTCCCGGAATGATCGCGGCGGCGAATGGCGGCACGCTTTTTCTCGACGAGATATCCGACATGCCGGCAGATTTACAGACGCGCTTTCTGCGGGTTTTGCAAGAGCACGAGTATCGGCCTCTTGGAAACACACAAACAATGAAGGCAGACTTCCGGACGATCGCTTCGACTAATCGGCCGGTTGCCCAGGCGCTCTCGGAGAACCGGCTGCGCTCCGATTTGTACTACCGCCTGAAGACCTTTCAAATTGAAGTGCCCCCGCTCCGGAAGCGCAAAGAGGACATCCCGCCTCTGATCGCGCTGTTCCTGAGGCAGTTTGCTCAACAACTTGGCAAACCTGAGCCGGACATTTCGCCAGATGCGTTTCAAAAGTTGCTTGATTACGCATGGCCGGGAAATGTTCGCGAATTGCAAAACGCGATCGAATACGCAGTCGTGCTGGCGAGACAAGGCATGATCGGCGTGAAAGAGCTCCCCGCCGAAGTGCAGTTGCCTCGCGCGTTGCAACAAGCCGAGCTCGCCACGTTACCGCGTACGGGCGTGCAGAGCCTCGACGACGTCGAACGAACCACGATTCTTCAGGCACTCGCAGAATGCCACGGCAACAAAAAAAAGGCGGCGGAGCTTCTCGGCATCCAGCGTCCCACGCTTTACAACAAGATGAAGCGCTACGCGATCGAGCTATGAGAGAGCGCCTGCGAGCGCAGGCCTATTTATCAACACCTATAGTCCGCAATCGCACTCCGTCTGGCTCGTCTGCTCGCGAATGACGACTTCCATTTTTATTTCCTGCAATGCGATCTGATCATGAATCAGGCCAAGCAACTCGAGTGCACGCGGGTCCGGCATGCGTGCGCAGCGCAGCTCGATCCGCGCTGGTCTGCCAGCAAGCTCCGGATGCGCCTGCGTCATTTCGCCGTCGAGCAGGAACGAAACGTAAGCATTAAAACGCTCCTGTAGCCCGAGCAATTGTTCGTCCGAACCGTCCCACTCGTTAGGCTCGTCCATCACGAGAACGGCTTCGCCTGTTTTTGTATCGTGCGCGATCATATCGATGACGCCAGTCCGATCTTTCATTTTTGCGGTTTGATTTTCGGCATTCATTCAGGGAATTCGATGTTGGACGTTCAATGTTCGGCGTTGCATGTTCAAGAGAAACAATGGCCGACAATCGTTCTGCAGGGATGCGCGCTATCCATTCGTGTCCTACTCGCGATCGTAGTCGTAATCGATCTGTAATGGTGTCGGTCACGAGCACGATTTGAAGCGGCGGGCTGATCAGCGTTAATTGGGTTATGCGGCGCGCGAAAAAATCTAGTGATCTCACACTTCTTGGACGCAGTGAGGCGAAACTGCCCGCACATCCGGCAGAAGCGCGACTTGAGACTTTTCCGAATCCAGCCCGCCGAAATTACCGGATTCACTTCGAAACGGATGATTTCACTTCCGTTTGCCCGGTAACGAGTCAGCCCGATTTTGCCAGG
>QHNF01000012.1 GCA_003218345.1 Verrucomicrobiota bacterium
AACTCCTGATAATTTTCGTGTCCCTTGCCCGCGATCAACACAATGTCGCGCGGCTCTGCGAGCGCAACGGCGCGACCGATGGCCTCGGTGCGATCGACAATTTTCTCATACCGAGTCGAGCGAAACCCTTTTTCGATCTCGGCGACGATCGCGCTCGGATCCTCTTTGCGCGGATTATCGGAAGTAACGATCGAATAGTCGGCATGACGGTCTGCTATTTCAGCCATCAACGGGCGCTTTTGGCGGTCACGATCGCCGCCGCAGCCAAAAACGACAATCAAGCGATGCGGCTCGAGTTCCCGAAGAGTCTTGAGAACATTTCCAAGCGCGTCGGGAGTGTGCGCATAATCAACGAAAACTTGATATTGTCGTTTTGCCGGAACCAATTCCAAGCGTCCAGGCACCTGCGGCGACTTGCCGAGACTGAACACCGCCTCGCGCAGACCGATTCCCAGAGCGTTGGCCGCCGCCAGCGCTGCGACAGAGTTTGCTACGTTAAACCGTCCGATCAACGGGAGACGAACCAGATAGCTTTTGCCGCGAGCGTCCAACTGATAGGAAGTGCCGCCAAACTCAACGCGATAATTTGAAGCGCGGAAATCTGCGCGCATCCCCATTCCGTAAGTGACAACCGTGACGCGCTTGTCGATCTTGTCGAGCAGTTGTTCACCATAGCGATCGTCGATGTTCACGATCGCGACAGGTTTGCGCTTTTTTTTCTGGTTCCCGAGTTGTGTAAAGAGCTTCGCCTTCGAATCGAAGTAGCTTTCCATCGTCTGATGAAAATCGAGATGATCCTGGGTGAGGTTCGTAAAAACAGCGGTGTTCCATTCGAGGCCGCGGACACGGTCCTGCGCAAGCGCATGCGAAGAGACTTCCATCGCCGCAGCCTTGCAACCCGCGTTGGCGATCTGCGCCAGCAGCTCTTGTAAGTCGAGCGATTGTGGCGTCGTGCGAATGGCCGGCAGGATGCGTTCACCGATTTCGTAGCGCACCGTTCCGATTAATCCGCAGCGCAAACCCGCCCTTTCGCAGATGTGTTTGATCAGAAACGTAGTGGTGGTCTTCCCATTCGTGCCCGTGACCGCCGCCAGTTTCAATCGGCGCGCCGGATGCCCGTAAAAAGCTGCCGATAAACCAGCAAGCGCGGTACGCGTGCTTTCGACAACGAGACAGGTTACGCGCGGATTTCTTTGCTCGCGTTCAGCAACGATTACCGATGCACCTTTTTCAATTGCCTGTCCGATGAATTCGTGGCCATCGATTTTTTCGCCCCGCAATGCCACGAACAAGCCATTCCTTTGCACTCGCCGCGAGTCATACGCGATGCTTTCCACTGTGCGATCAAGTGCCCCGATGACCTCGCGAACTGGAATCGCAACGAGGAGAGTCTTGAGCTGCATGAGGTTTCAACATGCCGGCGCGAGGCATTCAATGATGCAAAGCATTGGTTAAGGCGACTCGTTCCACCGGTGCAGCCTTGCGAACTCGCTCTGTCGGCATCGGTTTTTCGACTCGCTCTACGGGAATCGCTTTGCGAATCTCCTCATGCGGCTCAAGATCAAGATAGCGGGCAGCCTTCTCCGCGACCCGGGAAAAGATCGGTCCTGCAATAAGCCCACCGTAATTCAACTCTGGTTTGCTTGTCTTCGCATCATCGAGCACCACGAGGCCGACAAACTCAGGATGCTCGGCCGGCAGATAGCCGGCGAAAGAAACGACGTACTTCCCCTGCTCGTACCCGCCATGGGGATCAACTTTCTGCGCGGTTCCGGTTTTTCCAGCAATCGTAAAGCCCGGGATTGCAGCAGCGGCGGCGGTCCCGCGATCGCTCACCACGCCTCGCAGTGCATCACCAATTTCTCTGGCGGTTTCAGGAGAAATTACCTGACGCAATACTACGGGGGAAAGTGAACTGATAGTTTTGCCCTCGGATGTGGTAATCGATTTCACGATCCGCGGCGTGATCAATTTGCCCCCGTTGGCGATCGTCGCCATGGCCATTGTCATTTGTAATGGCGTAACTCCGATTTCGTGCCCCATCGGAATACGGCTGATGGAGATCTTGCTCCAAGATTGCGGAGGCCGAATAAGTCCGTTGATCTCACCGGGCAACTCAATCCCCGTGCGCTCGCCAAATCCGAAGCGGCGAATGTATTCGTAAAACTTTTGTTCGCCCACGCTGAGGGCGAGTTTCGCTGCGCCTATATTGCTCGATTTGATGAGAATGTCGCGGACACTCAGATACGAAAACGCGCGATGATCGTGCAGGGCGGTGCCGCCGAAATTCCAGAGGCCGTTCTCGCAGAAGATCGTCGAATCAGGGCGAAGCTTGCGCTCATTTAGCGCGGCGGCCGCCGCTACAATCTTGAAAGTGGAGCCTGGTTCCATCATGTCGATGATGGCACGGTTTTTCATCTCTTCAGGCTTGGCCTCAGAGCGGAGATTCAAATCAAAATCTGGTCGATTAGCCATTGCGAGGATTTCGCCCGTCTGCGGCCGCATCAGGATAATGGTGGCCTTTTGAGGCGAATATTCCTGCATCGCGGCGTCGATTTCATTCTCAACAATGTTCTGCAAACTAAGATCGACAGTGAGATGGACTTGGTATCCGTCACGTGGCGCGCGCTCCTGCCCGCGGTAAGGCACGATCTCCTGGCCAGCGCGGTTGTGTTCGATGTAGCGATAACCGTCCTGTCCATGAAGGTATTCCTCCATCGACGCTTCCACTCCCTGGATACCGTGATGTTCGAAGTCGGTGAATCCAATAACATGGCAAAGCATGGAGCCATTCGGATAGATGCGTGTTGCGTCATGCTCGAAATAAATTCCGCGCAAATTGGCGGCGCGAAGTTTTTCACGCAGCGCGCTTGCCACCGACGCGGGCACTTCGCGCTTGATGACGATGTAACGCCGATCGCTGCCTAACTTTTCCGCAAGCTGCCCAGAGGAGATGCCGAGTTCGTTGCTCACAAGATCAACAATCGCTTGCCGGTTATTCAGATGCGTCGCGTCAGCCACTATCGTTTCAACAGGAACGTTGTGCGCCAAAACTTCGTCATTCGCGTCGAGGATCGTGCCGCGCTCTGCGTGAATAATTTGCTTGTAAACATGTTTTTCAGCAGCAAGACCTGCGTACTCGTCATGCTTTATTGCCTGCAGGTAAATTAAACGAAACGAAAAGACGCTGAAGAGCGCGATAAACGCAATGCACACCAGCACGCAGCGGCTACGGGTGTTTGGATTCATCTTACGTCTGAAGGGTTGGCTACGGGTTGAATCGCATTTTCGTCCGCCGATCGGGCAGGAATGGTGAGCCGCACGATGTTGCCCTCGGAAATCGGGAGCATTTTCAAATAGCCTTCTTTCAATCGGCGTTGCAACGCCGAGCGCGAGGTCAAAGCCGCGATTTGCGCGCTGGCTATATCATTTTGGGTGCGGAGAGTAGCGAGCTCGTTCTCCGCTGCCTTCCTTCGGTCGCCCAGATGATAGAGTTGCAGCGTCAAATACACGTAGCCTAATCCAGCCAGTGCCAGAAATGCAGTCACCACAATCCAGCGCGCGAGCGATGCTGCGTTCACCGTATTGCAATTTTTTCGACGCGAACGGTTCATCTAGACCTTCTCGGCTACGCGCAACTTCGCGCTACGTGAGCGGGGATTCGCGCGCTGTTCTTCTTCGGTCGGCTCTACCGGTTTCGGGGTAATCAATTTAAGGTCGTAATCAGGGTTGCGCTGCGGTGCAGGCCACTCCGGCCTGTCGAGCCATTCCCGGCTGTGATCGCGAAAGAAGTTCTTCACGATCCGATCCTCGAGTGAATGAAAAGCGATCACCGCAATGCGTCCGCCGGGCTCAAGTCGAGCAGTCAATACGCGCAGGCCCTCTTCCAACGCGCCAAGTTCGTCATTGACTTCCATCCGCAGCGCTTGAAAAACTTGCGTGGCGGGATGGTGCCGGCCGTGCCGGCCCACAAGCTTTTCGATCGCACGCGCAAGCGGCAGAGTTTCGCGGAACGGAAAGGTCTTGCGCATCTTTACGATCAAGCTTGCGATCCGGCGCGCAGCCGGTTCCTCTCCCAATTCGCGAAATAGACGAGTCAATTGCTCTTCGCTGTACTCGTTTACGATCATAGCAGCAGTCAGTTGGGTTCGCGGATCCATGCGCATGTCGAGGGGACCGTTTCGCACGAAGCTGAAACCGCGTTCCGCATTTTCGAGTTGCCGAGAAGAGACGCCAAGATCAAGAAGCGCTCCGCCGATGATGCGAATCCCAAGCTCATCGAGAACGCTGGCCGCGTGTCGGAAATTCGCCTGCCGCACAGCGATGCGGCGGCCGAAACGTGCAAGCTGCTTGCTTGCATGTTCGACTGCATCAGGATCCTGATCTAGCGCCAGAACATCGGCACCGCTTTTCAAAAGCGCTTCAGTGTGACCACCGCCACCACACGTTGCATCTACGATGAGACAACCCGGTTTCGGCTCGAGCAATTCCACCACTTCCCGCTCGAGCACTGGACGGTGATAAACAAAATCATCCATTTCATGCACCTCCTGTTCGAGGATCAGCGGATCTATGGCGACCCAAGCAGGCCGCTCAAAGAATAACGTGCTGATAACGTTTTGATCTAACATCGCCTTATAAGCCAATTACATTCGCCACGTGCTGGTAAGTAGGTGTCTCCTCCTCGTGCGCCCGCTTCCAGCGTTGCAGATTCCAAATCTCAAAACGCCCCCGCCCGCCCACCAAAGCAACTTCACCTTTCAATCCAACCGTCCGGCAAAGCTCTTCCGGCAAAACAAGGCGCCCTTGTCGATCCGCGCTCGCGTGCTGAGCGCGGGAATGCAGCTGGCGCAAGAAAACCCGACGATCGCGCGCCGACACACTTTGGTTCGTTTCCGCTGCCGAACTCATTCTTGCAAACTCTTCCGGTGACATGACGAGAAGAAATTGATGCGATGCCTCAGGCAAAAGGATAAATTCTTCGGCTTGATCGCGCCGCCAACGAGAGGGAATAGTGATTCGATTCTTCTCATCAATGGAATGCCGGAACTCTCCGGCATAGAAGCGTTCAGGTAGAGAATCGGCATCCATGATCAAGTGGAGTATTCATCCATTTTGCTCCACTTGGCCCCATCTTTAACCACCTTCGCTAGGCCCGGTCAATAAAAAAATTTCAGTATGTTTGCAGCCACGCGCCTTAACCTTAAGCTCCTCAAGTCATGAAATTTTCCCCGCCTGGGCTGGCGATGACGTCTGCTCTTTTTATTTGTGCTAACACAATCGGATTCAGCCAGTCTTCCGACCAAACCAGCAATGATGCTGTCCGGGTCACCGTATCGATGCATCCTGATGGCTCGCGCACGGTTTACAAGTTTGATGGTGCGCGGCACAAGGCAGTGGCAACGACCACTGGCGAGGATGGCAAACTCCGCGAGACCATTCGTTATGAGCTGGATGAGGCGGGGCGTTTTTCCAGCGGAGAAGTTTCCGGTCCCGATGGCCGCTTTCGACTCAAGAGCCGGTACAAGTACGACGACGCCGGTCGGCTTCAGGAAGAAACGCAAAGCGCAGAAGACGGCACCGTCCTACATAGAATCGTTTACAGCTACGATGCATCCGGCAAACAAACCGGCTATTCCATTTTCGATGGGTCGGGCAAGTTGCTGGGCCGCAGGACCTCCGCTACCACTCGCCCGTCTTCTTCACCAAAACCGCGCGAAAAAAATCCACGGTAGGGTGACTGGACTGAACATAGCCCGGCGCTAAACGCTGACTATTGGGGTCGGTTGAGCCAGTGGATCGACATTTGGTTGTCGGCTTGCCACAGTCGGAAAAGAGGGCTACAAAACCGGGGTGATTGAGTACATCCAAAAGGGGGGATTGTTAATGTGGCCAATTCTGGTCTGTAGCGTCATCTCGATCGCGGTCTTTGCCGAGCGCTTCTTTTACTTCCATCGTGCCACAATTCATGTCGGCGACTTTTTGAAGGGACTCTCGAATCTTGTCCGTCGTCGTAATTTTGCTGAGGCGCTGCATGAATCAGCCGGGACACCGGGTCCGGTCGCGCGGGTGATTCATGCCGCAATTATTCGGCACGATGCGCCTCGCGCAGAACTGCGCGATATCGTGCAAGAAGCCGCCCAACTCGAAGTACCAAAGTTGGAACGATTTCTCGCAGTCCTGGCTACCATCGCTTTTCTCGCGCCGCTGCTCGGATTGCTTGGGACCGTGGCGGGAATGATCGACGCGTTTGGAACGATTGCCTCAAGCGGCGGTTATGCGACGGTGACTGAGCTTTCCAGCGGCGTGTACAAGAGTTTGCTGACGACTGCGGCAGGCTTGGTGGTCGCCACGCCAACCTTTGTCGCTTATAGCTACCTCTCTTCGCGCGTGAACACCATGCTGCATGATATGGAGCGCGCGGGGATCGAGATCGTCCACATGTTGACCGAGAGCCGCCCGATCAGCGGTATCATCAGCTTTCAATCACCTGAACCGCAGGCCCTTTCCGAGGCACAGTTTGACTCGTAACCGGCGATTCGATAAATCGATAAGCCTCCAGCGCCTCATGAAACTCAGCCGCACGGTGACGTTCAACTTCGGCTGGCTTGTCCTCATCGCGCTGGTCGACGTCGCTTTCCTCCTCGTTTTTTTCCTGTTACTAAGCTCGAATTTTATTTTGCAACAAGGGATCTCCGTTTCGATGCCGTTCTCGCGCTTTACACTTGGCCCGCAGACCAACCAGCAAATCATAAGCATCACGGGCGGCGCAGTTCCCGCCATCTATTTCCGGGAGCAGAGAGTCACAATCGAGCAACTCGGGCCATTGCTGGATGCAGCCAAGCATGAGAACCAATCGATTATCATAAAAGCAGATCGTACCACTCCGTATGAGACCGTTGCCGAAGTGACGAACGCTGCGCTTGAACACGGCATCACTTCTGTTGCATTAGCTGCGAATCCGCCGCGATGAACAGCCTCACTCCCGAGCTCGCAACCGAACCGCTTCTTTTTAATTGGGATTCGCCTCGGCGCACCAAAGCAGCGATTACAGCTTTTCTAGCGCTTTCTCTACTCGCGCATGCGCTCTGCTTCTACATTTTCCAAATTACTTATCCGCCGACGGTGGCGCTCCTCCCGCCGCCAGCTCGCGTAACTTTGATAACACCCGCTTCGGAAGAAGGCCGCACATTGCTTCGCTGGATCGACGCAGAAGATCCCGCGCTTGCTTTTACAACTCATCGTCCGCCGGAATCAAAGGTCCGCGCCCTGCCGAAGATTGAGCATGTGCCGTCCTATCTCACGGCGAAGCTAACGTTGAAGGACGTTCCGTCGCCGGAAGTCGATTTGCGCATCCCGGATTCCCAGCCACCTGGCGCAGTGCCATTTCTCCGTCGAAAAACTGCCTCTGTAATCAAGCCGACCACGACGTCTGTCTCGTTTTCAAATGAACTCGATACTTTTGGCGCGCCGACGTTGCCAAAGCTGAGTTTCGCCGCACCCAGCGGAGAGACACCTCAAACGATTTACTTTCGCGTGGCCATCAGCAGGTTTGGAGAAGTTCGGTACTGTTTTCTTCTTAACTCCTCAGGCGATCCGGCGCTGGACGAACAGGCGCGTCTTTATCTTGCGCAGTGCCGTTTTTCCCAAAGCGCCGCAAACGCGGGCAAAGCCGACCCATTTCTGACCTGGGGCATCGCGACGATTGAATGGGGCAGCGACATCGCACAGCCGCAGCCAACACCGGCAGGTCGCGCAACCCCGTGATTCGCGTCAGTCTCGCCGCGCTCGCCACGATTTATTTGCTGCTTTTCCTTGCGGCGGTTTTCCTCTTCTGGATAGTGGGAGAATGGAATCGCCGGCGGCGGGAGCGGCGGGCGCTGCAGCATCGGTTACGCTGCGTGATTTGCGCGTTCGAATTTGAGGATCACACCGACGCACTGCTTCCCCGGTGCCCGCGCTGCGGAAGTTTAAACGAACGATTTAAGATGGAGCAAATTTAACATGGGAATGTGGATAGGCAGAAATCGCAAAGCGCGTGTGACCTACGGATTTGATGAAATCGCGCTTGTACCCGGGCGCGTGACCATCAACCCGAATGAAGTCGACATCACTTTCCGTTTGCCGCGCAAAGGAAACGAGCCGCTTGAATTGAAAATTCCCATCCTCGCCAGCGCCATGGATGGAGTCGTCGATGTCCGTTTCGCGATCGCCATGAACAAATTAGGCGGGCTGGCTGTTCTAAATCTCGAAGGAGTGCAAACGCGCTACAAGAATCCACAGGAGGTGCTGCAAAAAATCGTCGAAGCTGATAAATCCGACATCACTGCGCTGCTGCAAAGAATTTACCAGGAGCCGGTCCAGGAAGATCTAATCGCGGCGCGTGTGCGCCAGATTAAAGACGGCGGTGTGCTGGCTGCGGTCAGTTCCATTCCTCAGCGCGCGGCCAAATTTGGCAAGATCGCGCAAGAAGCTGGCGCGGACGTTTTCGTGGTGCAAAGCACGGTTTCGACCGTGCGGCATATTTCGTCAGAGTATAGATCGCTTGATCTGGAAAAGTTTTGCCGCGAGATGCGCATTCCGGTGATTGTCGGAAACACGGTCGGCTACGACGTGACTTTCGAGATCATGGAGTCCGGACCGGCTGCGGTTTTGGTCGGCGTCGGGCCCGGGGCAGCGTGCACTTCGCGTGGTGTGCTTGGACTCGGTGTGCCGCAGGTCACTGCGACAGTCGATTGCGCAGCGGCGCGCGATGCTTATTTCAAAAAAACATCGCGTTACGTCCCGATCATTACCGATGGCGGGATGAGCAGAGGCGGCGACGTTTGCAAAGCGCTCGCTTGCGGCGCGGACGCGGTAATGGTGGGCAGCGCGTTTGCCAGAGCGCAGGAAGCCCCGGGCTGCGGCTATCATTGGGGCATGGCCACTCCACACGCAAATCTCCCGCGAGGGACGCGCATCAGAGTGGGCGCCACCGGCTCGCTAAAACAAATTCTGTTCGGTCCAGCGGAAGTTGATGATGGCAGCCAAAATTTAGTCGGCGCGATCACCACGTGCATGGGTAATGTCGGCGCTCGCAATATTCCAGAATTTCAGCAGACGGAGATTATCATTGCGCCTTCCATCAGGACCGAAGGAAAACTCTTCCAGACCGTGCAAAGCGTTGGGATGGGAACCAGCTGACGTTTTATCGCTTCAACGCTTCATCGCTTTAACGTCCTAACGCTTCATTGCCATGACAGATCGCAGAGTTGTTATCAGTGGCTTGGGCGCTGTCACACCGCTTGGCAGCCATATCGAGACGTTTTGGTCGAATCTTATGAACGGTGTTAGCGGTATTCACACAATCGATACGTTCGATACCGCTGTATATGATTGCAAAATCGGCGGGCAAGTGCGCGATTTCGATCCAAAGCCATTCTTCAAAAATCCGAAGGATGTCCGCCGCACGGATCGATTTACTCAGCTTGCAATGGCAGCTGCGAAAATCGCGCTCCAGGATAGCGGCGTTGATGTGGAGAACTTCAGACGGCGAGATCGGTTTGGTGTTCTTGTTAGCACCGGCATTGGTGGACTGAAAACACTCCAGGATCAGTTGACCATTCTCCTAACAAAAGGACCGTCAAGAAATTCGCCGTTCACCATACCGATGTTGATCAGCAACATGGCCAGCGGGGTGATCTCGATGGAGTACGGTCTGCACGGACCTAACATGTGCATTGTCACCGCATGCGCGACGTCAAACAACGCAATCGGTGAAGCCTGGCGGATCATAAAGTTTGGTGATGCCGATATTTTCCTTGCCGGCGGTGCGGAGGCTTCGATTGTCGAGATCGGTCTTGCCGGGTTCTCAGCGATGAGAGCGCTCAGCACGCGTAACGACCAACCCGAGCGCGCTTCCCGGCCATTCGATCGTGACCGCGACGGCTTTGTGATGAGCGAAGGTGCTGGAATCGTGGTGGTGGAAGAATTGGAACATGCCAAGGCGCGCGGCGCAAAAATTTACTGCGAAATCACGGGATACGGTCTTTCTGCCGACGCCTACCATATGACGGCGCCACCGCCGGATGGCGAAGGCGCCGCGCGCGCGATGCAACTGGCGCTCGAGCATGCCCGCGTATCCCCAGATCAGGTGGATTATATCAATGCGCATGCCACTTCGACGGACATCGGTGACCTGTGCGAGACACGCGCAATCAAACAAGTATTCGGAGAACATGCGTATAAGGTCTCCATCAGCTCTACCAAATCGATGACCGGCCATTTGTTAGGCGGCGCGGGTGGAGTAGAAATGGCCGCGTGCGCTCTTGCTATCCGCGATTCCGTCATCCCGCCAACGATCAATCTGGAAAATCCCGGAGAAGGCTGCGACCTCGACTACACGGCAAATGTCGCTCGAGAAAGGAAAGTGCGCGTTGCGCTAAATAACTCTTTCGGTTTCGGCGGCCATAACGCGACTCTGGTCGCCACCGCATTCGAGAAGTAGGAGATTGGTAGGGCGCGACCGCCGGGCGCGCCGCAACGTGCACCGATCGCTTTGACTATTCACCATTCACCGATCACTATTTACTCGCGAAGGCTTTCGGAGTTCACTTTCTCACATCACACGCGGGCATAGCTTAATGGTAAAGTTCCAGCCTTCCAAGCTGGCCATGCGGGTTCGATTCCCGTTGCCCGCTCTTTTACCTATGAAAACTAGGGCGAAACTGCCTCTCTGAATCGAAAAGTCAGAACCTTAAGTCAGAACAAATCCGCTGAAATTCTCCTGTTTCCGAGCATGTTCGGCAACGCTCGCTCGTCCTCTGTTCAGAATGCGCCGGACGCGGCTATTTTTGCCGATTTTCTTCCTCGCTCTGCAAACCCATTGCGCCAGCGACCGAAAATGTTTCACCGTTCGGCAGTGCCGGTTTGCTCTCTGCGCTTTGCGTTCCGCTGATCTCCGCGACCAGCGCGGCGTAGCGCGCGTGTAGCAGGTCAGCGTTGAATTGCAGATTCACTTGCATTGGAATTTCGCCAGTCTCGCCTAAGAGCGCGAGAAGTTTGTCGGTTGCGATCCCGGCTGTCGTGCCAGCGTCGCGGAGACTCGCTTTGCCTGCGAGTTCTTCCATGCGTTCGGCTGCGATTTCCGCCACGTTGCCAAAGATCGACACCAAGCGTTGTTTTCGCTCAGCTATTGCGACAGCCTCTCGCTCTCTGATTTTGCGAACCGTGTGCGT
>QHNF01000291.1:0-3298 GCA_003218345.1 Verrucomicrobiota bacterium
AATTGGATGAGACGCACGAGCGCGCTCGCGATTTCAAGAGCCATGAAATTTACGGCTCCAACACCTCACCTAAATTCTTCTTCGTTAATGGCGGCTGCGCGGCATGAAACGCCTGCCAGGCATTCCAAGCACGTTCCCAATTTTGTTTCTCAGCCCAACATTGCGCTTCCAAGAAATGAAAATAGGCCGGGGAGTTCGGCCGTTCGCTAAAGTGACGGGCAGTCAGAAGCGCCTCATCGACCCGACCGTTCTGCATCCGCGCCCGATAAAGTTCGTAACCAATGCCGTAGTTTTCGGGCGCGGCACGGAAGCGGCCTTCCAGATCTTGAAGTGGGAAATTAGTGGCGACTCGCGGAAGCGCGACCGGTTCGCCGTATCGCTGGGTCAACTCGTAGGCGGCGCGAAAATCATTCTTGCTGGCCTTGTATTTCGCCATACCAAGCCAGGCATGACGAAGCCAGTCAGGATGCTGCTCAACGGCCCGGGAAATCTCCTCGGGGTCGCCGCGTTCGGACCAAAACGCGAAGAGCGCGAGTTTTTCTGTTTCACTGAACGATTGTAAGTTCGGATCATTTCTCAACAGTTGGGCGAGAGCGCGATTGAAAGAAGCGTCGGACAGCCGGTCGAGATAGGGCAACGCCAAATCGTGTTCGCTAAGTCCAATCGCCTCCAGAAACGGGCTGACTTCGGGACTCCTGAGCGAAGCATCGCTCAGCATGCTTGCGTAGACTTCCGGTCGCAGAGGTCCGGCTCTGCGTAGAGCCTCACGCCACGCTGTCACGGCCAACATTGGACGGTACGGCAGCCAGGCGCTTCCTTCGGCTAGCGGAACTTCATAAGCGATCGGCTCCAGAAAACGCGCCCGACGGAAATCATCAACTGCGTTTGTCGTCTGTTTGAGTTCGACCTCCCCGAGAGCACGCGCGAGGTATAATTGCCAGTCGATTGGTGCCCATCGAAGCGCGCGAGTCGTCAGTGCGATTGTTTCACTATAATTGCCCTCGCGGTCGGCTACCGCCGATAATTGCTTCGCGCTGGAAACACCGACAGATCCGGGAAGGAGTTGCTCACTGCGCGCGGCGACAACCAATGACAGGCCGGCCGCAAGTAATACCAACCCAACCAAACGAAATAAGATCGACAACCATTGGCTCGTCTTCAAAGAGAACGGCCGATGCTGTGAGAGCCCAAGCAAAAATATTGCGGCAAACGCCGTACCCACCCGGTGTCCTGAAACATCGACAATCCCATGGATCGCGAACAGGAGCACGGCGATAAGCGTGGCGAGACGATAACCTTGGTTGGTTCCCACTCGCAGCGGGAAAACTCGACTAACAAGGAGCGCGATACCAACGATCGTGAGCACCACTGCTGGCCACCCGAGTTCCATCCAAAGCCAAAGCCAGTCGTTTTCTGGTTGCAACGCTCGCCGGTCGCTAAGCGAAGCGCCACGAAAAATTCCAAAGATCGATTCGAAATTTCCAAAACCGATCCCGCACCAGGGCGAATTACAAATGAGTCGAAACGTGTCATGAAAAATTCGCCACTGGAAATTCGTTGAGATGCCGGCACTACCGAAATCGCGAAGATGCAGTCTCTCGAATATTTGCCCGCCGAAAAGCAGCAGGGTCATGAGTAGCAGAAGAAGAAAAGAGAGTCCGAGCACCAGCTGCCAGGGAGAGCGTTGGCGGAGCGCGAACGCACCAAGCCAAAATGCGCTGCCCGCGACGAGGATCCCGATTCCAGAGGGCGAAGAATTCAAAATGATCGCTGCCACGATCAGGACTAGCGCCAGAATCCAGACCATCCACCGTTTTCGTTCCCTGCGAAGATCGTCCTGGCCGCAGGCAAGAATCATGATCCCGGTGAGCGCGAAAAGATCTCCGGTTTGATTCCGATTTGGAAATGGACCGAGATTTCGCTCGTTGTGCCAGAATGGGAGCGTGGTGTGTGCCGAGTACAACGCGATACAGATTGCGGCCAGGAGCGCAATTCCACTGGTAAACAAGCGGAGTTGA
Organism: Verrucomicrobiota bacterium; assembly: GCA_003218345.1. Classification (GTDB taxonomy): domain Bacteria; phylum Verrucomicrobiota; class Verrucomicrobiia; order Chthoniobacterales; family UBA10450; genus Udaeobacter. The sequence goes on from QHNF01000291.1 coordinate 2,019, forward strand.
AAGCGCGCCTCGCGAAGCTCCAGGTCTTGCGCGGAAACGACATAGAGCCAGCTCAGTCCAGCAGCGAAGCTAACGAGATAGCTCAGCGTGATCCATGGCTGCGGAGTGAGCGTCGAAGGAAGCTGAATTCCGAAGTCATTTACAAGTGCCGCACGCCACTCCGGTTGGAAAAACCAGCGGGCCGGGAGAAATGCGACTGCCGCCAAGATAAAGAGAGTGAGAAGAACGAGGTTCGTGAGCGCGCCGAGCGAAAATCGAGGCGGTCGCACCAGCAGGCAAAGTGCGAGAAGCGTGATGACAAGTCCCTCCTCCCATTTTTGAGTGGCGCCACCCAGGAAACAGGCCAGCACAGGCAGCAACGCGATTATCGCGTTAACTATCCAACGCGTGATGGTGGCATTTTTGGTTCTCATGGGATCGAGAGGGCTGCATGGAATTTCGCATCAGCCAAGGCAAACCGTCATGGTATGGGAATCGCTACTAGATTCGATAATCATCCGCGATGGCAAAGCAAGACGATGCCGCGGCGAATTCCACACTCTGACCGACCCGCCACGGCCCCGTTCGAACTATAACGTGACGTATCATTTTTGGGGTGTCGGAGCGTGCAATTGACTTTGAATCAGATGCCGGGACGGCGTTTTCGGCACCCGGCTGGTTTCAAGAAAGCGCTAAATCTTACCCACTGAGGTAGCGTGTCAGGAGTCTCTGAGTTTGCTCGGTTCGATCGTATTTTCGATAACTAAGCGAGCAATCCGTTGCGCAAGATTTGTCGCGGGCCGGAAATAGGTCTGCTTTGTGATCATGCGGCCACAAGTTCCGCACTCGTTCTTTTCCCGCACCCGTGATCGATAACCAAATCCCTTCCCAAAGTAGAATCTTCTTGGATGAGACCCGCCAGAAATGCGCCGACGTGTTGGTTGCGTTGACTGCTGGCATGACCTTCCATCGAGAAGATCAGAACCGAGGGTCGCCTGCTCAGCTCAAACTCGAAACGTCCCGGCGTGATCAGATCTTCCGATGATGCCGAAGCTGTCGTTTGCTGGCAAAGGCCGTCGAACGACCGTGTGGGTTCATCGCGGTATAGGCCGTTCATATCGGCGATGACTTTTGGTCCGCGCACATTAGGCAGCCAGGTGAGCCGGCCACCTTCCTGCGCCGACTCAAAATGAAAACCGACATCGTGGTAGGACCGCGGGCTGAAACCGGAAAAAAATGGCCTGATGACCAGCTGCGCTGGAATGAGCCCGCCGCCCAGCTTCCATGAGATTGCTACGTCG
>QHNF01000291.1:3346-5308 GCA_003218345.1 Verrucomicrobiota bacterium
GCACAGTCCTCAGCTTATCGCTGCAATTGGAGGATTCGAGCGGCCAATCGCGTCCGGCAGTAAATCAGACTGGCTCGTTTCGAACCAAATGCCTGTCGTTCTTCGGGCTGGTCCTGACGCGGGTCTCTTACGTTGTGATCATGTGAATTCCTTTTTCGCAATGCGTCGCGCAAAATCAGCATTTCCTTACAAACTAGACGCGACCGGCTTCCAAGAGTTTTTGTGGCGCACATGTAAGGATTCGCGAAGTGGGACGACTTATTTCTGCTAATGAGAAATGCACAGGCGAGGTGTTCCTGGGATTTGCCTGACGATGCAGTAACGCCACAGGCGCTTTATCTGCGCCGACGAGAATTCCTGCGCGTCTTTGGCTTCGGGCTCGCGGCCACTGCTCTCTTGCCCGTGACGGCGCGCGCTGCGTCTGCCGGATTTCCGGATTCGCTTAATCCATCGTTCAAGCTCGATAGCGTGAAATTGACTGCGGAAGATTTGGTCACCAGTTACAACAACTTTTACGAATGGGGCCTCGGCAAAGATCAACCGAAAGAACTTTCGAACAGAGGTTGGAAAACCGAACCGTGGACAGTTGAGATCGGCGGCCTTTGCGCAAATCCGCGCAAGATCGATGTCAACGAGCTGATCAAGCTGGTTGGTCCCATCGAGCGACGCAATTATCGACATCGCTGCGTGGAAGCGTGGTCGATGGTGATTCCGTGGGACGGATTTCCCCTGACGCGACTTGTGGATCTTGCGCAGCCAAAGCCGGACACCCGGTACGTGAAGTTCACTTCGTTTTTCGATCCAGCAAATTGTCCGGCCCAGCGCGGTAAGGATTTGCCTTGGCCGTACACGGAAGGCTTAACGATTGCGGAGGCGCGCAACGAGCTCGCGTTCCTCGCGGTCGGTCTTTACGGCAAACCGCTGCGCAATCAAAACGGCGCACCGATCCGGCTGGCCCTTCCGTGGAAGTACGGATTCAAAAGCGCGAAATCGCTGATGAAGATCGAGTTCGTCGCGGAGCAACCTCAGACGACATGGAACCTGACCGGGCCTAACGAATACGGATTCTACGCCAACGTGAACCCGAATGTGGATCATCCGCGCTGGAGTCAGAAGAGCGAGCGCGTCATTGGCGGTGGGTTTTTCTCCGGCAAACAGCCGACGCTCATGTTCAACGGCTACGAGCAGCAGGTCGCTCATCTCTACGTCGGGATGGATTTGCGCAAAAACTTTTGAGGAATGAACGCGCTCGTAAAGATTCTCGGGAACAAATTATTCGCCCTGGCCATGCTCATCGGTGTCGGCGTTTGGCTGCTCGTCATTCCGGCATTCACCGCCGGACTTGGCGCGAATCCGATCGAGAAGCTGCTGCATCAAAGCGGCGAGATCGCGATCTGGACGCTCGGTGCTGTGCTCGTGCTGAGCCCGCTGCGAGTTTTGTTTCCAAATTCACGCGTGGTTGCGGCGCTGAACCGGCACCGTCGCGCGATTGGTGTGACCGCGTGCATTTATGGTCTGCTCCATTTCAGCTTCCACGTTCTCTACGAGGGCGGATGGGACGGTCTGGTACGCAGTTTATCCAAGCCATTTATTTGGTTCGGACTCGGGGGATTGTCGATCTTGGTCGTCCTCGCGTTAACAAGTAACCGATTGTCGATCCGCGCGCTGGGGGGACGCAATTGGAAACGGCTGCATCGGCTCGCTTACATTGCCGCGGCGCTGCTCATTTATCATCAAGCGATCGCTGGCAAAGGGCACTGGCACATCACGCGCTGGCTATTGTTCCCGCTCGCCGCGCTGCAACTCGCTCGTGTAAGCAAAACGCTGCTCACGAAATTGGCTCGCGCCGGTCGCGCGATGTCGATGTTCGGAGCAGTCACGAGTCCGCCATGAGCAACGCCGATGTTCAAGCAGCAGCCGAGCGCTGGGTAGACGACCACGGCGAGTGTCTCTACAGATACG
>QHNF01000274.1 GCA_003218345.1 Verrucomicrobiota bacterium
GCAAGGACTGTACCTTGGACGCCTGTTCGGCGAGCGCTGGTTTCCCTGTGTTTTTTTCCTTCTTTAGGCTGGCCCGAGCGCTCCTGGGTGTCCCGGAGTTTCTCGGAGAGGAAGGCTTTTTCTTTTTCGGCGCTGTCTAGTTGACGGTGGGCGTCATCAAGTTGCGCCTGCAAATCAGCAGTTGGAGCAGTCGCGGTGGGACGACCGGCCCCGAGAGCGTTCGGGGTTTTCTCGGCTTCTTCCACGCGCTTCTGCAAGGAAGCGATCTCTTGCTGGTTAGCATCTAATTTGGTTTGCAGATCGGCCTTCTCTTTCTGTATTTGCGCGAGTTCCGCTTCGGCTTGTGCTGCCTTGTTTTCTGCTTCAGCCGCTTTGCCTTGTTTCTCTGGTGTGACCGTTCCACCAGTCGGGGCATTTGGTTTCTCATGTACTCGGCGGCGCTCGGCCGCATCGCGTGCGGCCTGCGCCTGTGCCAGATTTGTGCGGAGGGCTTTCACTTTTTGGCTGTTCAAAAAGCCGAAAAATGCCGCCAGCACCAGGAACAGAATGGCAAGTCCGGCCACGCTTTTCGGCGTCGCGGTGAAAACCGCCGATTCCTTATCTCTCATAGAGTGTTCTTTTCTAACAAGGAATCATGTGCAAACGCAATCGCGATTTCGTTTGGTAGCTGGAGCGGGAAATGATCGAGTCTCACTCCAGATTGCGTTTCTCGATGTTTCAACCGATAGACATTCCGTGGGACAACAGCATCGCGTCCGAGCCAAACGCAAGCGACGAAGAACTTATCTGCGGCGCAAGAAGACAGCGGCGCGAGCCAGTGCGACCCGGCCGACGCCAAGCAAGCAGCGGACGAAGAAGGAACCCAGCCCCGCGGAGTAATTTTTGGTTCGGTCGTTGTGCGAAGCCCCGGCCCTTACTGATTGATGCGTAGAGTGCAGGAATGCCGCGGTGCGCTCGTTATCTGATCGTTGATGGGCACAGCGTTATCTTTGCCTGGCCCGAGTTGCGCAAGCTTCACGCGCGCCGTTCCTCGCTTGCTCGCGACGGGTTAATCAAGCAGTTACGCCATTATCAGGACTGGACCGGTGTGCGCGTCGTAATCGTGTTTGACGGCAAAGGCAGAAAAATCGAGGCGACTTCTGATCCGGGTGACGTGCAAATTTTTTATTCTCGCAGCGGGCAAACAGCCGACGCAATCATCGAGCGGCTTGCAAGCAAATACGCGAAACGCTTCGACCTAATGGTGGCCACCGCCGATTCCATGGAAGGAGAAACCATCCGGGCGTGTGGCGCAGAATGGATTTCTCCCGAAGCACTACGTGGGCTTCTTTTCAGGAATCGTTAAAAATGTTGAAGCGTTAAAAGGAGCGGTCCTGGGAGAAGCGTGCTCGTGATTCATTACGCGACGAGCCTAGAGTCCTAGTTTCTTCTCAATCTCTTTCACTCGCGCAAAAAGTTTTCCGAGCCGGTGGATCCAGGCAATCTGTTGCTTGGCTTCGGCCAGAGGGACGGCAGGGCTAGCCCACCATGCTCCGCCGCTAATGTTCTTGGAAATGCCACTTTGCGCACCGATGGCGGTGTTATCGCCAATCTCGATATGCCCAATGATACCAGCCTGACCGCCAATCAGGACACGCTGACCGATCCGCACACTGCCGGCAATTCCGGTCTGCGCGGCGATGACGGTATTCTTGCCGATCACAACGTTGTGTGCGATTTGCACGAGATTGTCGATCTTCGCGCCCTGCTGAATCCACGTCCGTCCAAACCGTGCGCGGTCAACAGTCGTGTTTGCGCCGATCTCCACATCATCATCGATCTGAACGATCCCGAGTTGCTGAATTTTTTGCTGCCGGCCATCGACTATTTCAAACCCAAATCCGTCCGCACCAATCACTGTTCCACTGTGAATGATAACCCGTGAGCCAACGCGGCTTCGTTCGCGAATGGTTACTCGCGGATAAATCAAAGACGAGGATCCGATTACCGTCTCATGCCCAACGTAGCTTCCTGCGCCGACGATTGTGTTATCACCGATTTTTGCATCGGCTTCGATGACCACATGCGGCTGGATTGACACGCGCTCTCCGAGTTGGGCGCTTGGATCGACAATCGCGCTTGGATGAATACCAGGTGCAAATGTAATCGGCTTCGGCGCCAGCTTGAGCACAAGTTGCTCGAAGGCCTTGGCCGGATTTGAGACGGCATCGCTTGTCGCTTCGGCGAAATCAGGCGGGACGAAAACGGCCGAAGCCCGCGTTTTACGCAGGAGACCAACATATTTTCGATCTGCAAAAAAGCTGATTTCGCCCGGAACTGCTTCCGCGAGCGAGGCGGCACCGGTAATCTTTAGCGCCGGTTCGCCGACCAATTCACCGCCGCACATTGTTGCCAGTTCTTGAAGAGTGAAAGGCACGTTAAAGTGTTGAAGCGTTAAATCGTTGAAGAGTTGAACCAATATCAGCTCGACTCAGCGCTTTCGTTCCAGCGCGGCTTGCGCTTGTCGATAAACGCCTGCACACCTTCGAGCGCGACCTCATCCATCATGTTGCAAGCCATGCTTTGCGCTGCGGTCTTGTAGGCCGCTGCGATATCTAATTCAGCTTGTCGGTAAAAAAGTTGCTTCCCCATTGCCACAGCGATGCGTGGTTTGGCGACAATGGTAGCCACAAGTTTTTCGACCTCGGCGTCGAGTTGTTTGGGTTCGGCAACGCGGTTGACCAAACCGCGCGCTTGTGCCTCCTGAGCACTGATGAATTCTCCGGTTACGAGCATCTCGAACGCCGCCTTTCGCAAAATGTTCCGGGAAAGCGCCACACCCGGTGCGGAGCAAAAGAGACCCAGGTTTACACCGCTAACGGCGAATTTCGCCGTACTCGACGCGACAGCCAGATCGCACATCGCCACCAACTGACAACCTGCCGCAGTGGCGATCCCTTGGACGCGCGCGATCACAGGTACCGGCAATCGTTGGATGCCAAGCATCATCTCAGCGCACTGCGCGAAAAGTCGCTGGTAGTACTCGAGCGACGGCGCAGCGCGCATTTCCTTTAAGTCATGGCCAGCGCAGAAAGCTTTGCCCTCGGCGGCGAGAACGACCACGCGCACCGATTCGTCCTGGGCGATCGCGTCGAACTCACGCTGCAATGCTGCAAGCATCGCCTCCGAAAGAGCGTTGAACGCCTGCGGCCGATTTAATGTTAGCGTGATTACGCCGCGCGCGTCCTGGCTGCGCAGGACGACTGGTTCTTTAGCATCAAGGGCTTTCGGGGCCGATGCAGGCTCAGCGGATATTGAAGCAACTTTCATAGCTGGAACGCTCTCACATTATCTACTGCGGAAATTCCAAATCTGAAATCCGAAAAATTTCGTTTCCGTTTCGGCGCGAGCGGCAACATCATCTGGCCAGCCCCTCATCCCTGGGAGAATGCGCAGCACTGCCTGATTGTTTTCAGCATTATGAAAATCGTCGCGATCGCTAACCAAAAAGGCGGCGTCGGCAAAACGACCACGGCCGTCAATCTCGGTTCCGCGCTGGCGGAACTGGGCCATCGCATCCTGCTTATCGATCTTGATCCACAAGCCAACGCCACCAGTTCATTCGGCCTGCAAGGAGTGGAGGAAACGAGTCTTTATGAGCCCTTGATCGGCGGTGCGTCTGTTACTGAAAAGATTTTCCCCACGCGACGTGATCACCTCTTTATCATACCTGCTGACCTCGACCTAGCTGGCGTCGAGGTCGAGATCGCCCGGATGCCAAATCATCTCACGCGCCTGGCGGAAACGCTCAAACCGTTGCAGTCAGATGAGACATTTGATTTCGTTTTGCTGGATTGTCCCCCGTCGCTTGGAATCCTGATGACCAATGCGCTCGCCGCCGCCGATGAACTCTTGACGCCGATCCAATGCGAGTATTTCGCGCTGGAGGGATTGGTAAAAATTGTCCGGCTGGTCGAGCAGGTGCGCGATTCAGGCGCGAATAAGCGCCTTGAGCTCGCTGGTATTGTCATGACCATGTTCGATGGCCGGACAAACCTCAGTGAGCAGGTTGTGGCGGAAGTACGCGAGCATTTCGGCGAACGCGTTTATGAAACTGTGATTCCTCGAAGCGTTCGCTTGAGCGAAGCGCCGAGCTTCGGAAAATCGATCCTGGAGTACGCTCCAAATGGAGCTGCCGCCAACGCTTATCGCGCTCTCGCGCGCGAGTTCATGCAGCGTCATGCTCCGCCAGCCACTCTGCCCGACTCATCGCATACACCAGCGTCGGAAAACCTCGAAACGTAATTTCCTTCTCGAGCTTCATTCCATTTTTCTCCGCCACGCGACGTGACGGAATGTTTTCGGGATGAATGAGTGAGATGACGCGCAATAGTTTCCAATGGCGAAAGCCGTGATCACGCACGGCGCGCGCGGCCTCAGTAATGAGGCCGCGGTTCCAGTAACCTGGATGCAATCGGTAGCCGATCTCGATGTCTTCGATCCCGTGCTCCGGATGATAAAAGAAACCGCAGTAACCAATGATCACGTCCTCGCCACGCGGGACGACGGCAAACTGCGACGGGATGCCGGCGCGATCCCAGCCCATGACTTTCTCGATGAAAGCGACGGTCTGTTTGCGTTCGGTGAAAACGCCTAACGAGAAGCGCATGAAATCCGGATTCGCAAACAAGTGCGCCATATCGTCGACATCTTCCTCACGGAACAATCGCAGAACCAGTCGCTCGGTTTCGAGAGTTGGCACCGGAAGTAATGAAGACGAATCGCGCG
>QHNF01000013.1 GCA_003218345.1 Verrucomicrobiota bacterium
TTTCTGTATATCCTTTAACGAACTTTTCATAGATGGCTCGCGGCATCATGGCGAGGGATGCTTCCTCGAAGTTCCATGACGTCCCGGCGAAGGCCGGTTGCCAATCATCGCCCGCGACGCGCTGGATATAACTCGCTGCAATCTGCCAGATTTCATATTCCCCATCGACATATGACTTCACAACAGCCTCATATTTATAAAACCAACTGAACCGTTTCACGAAGACCCAGACGTTTTCGTCGTTGCAGCAAAAATAGTGAGGACCATAGGTGTGCATCTGTATTCCACTGGGATGGCAATGATCGTGAGCGTTGCCGCCGATATGTGACCGCCTCTCCAGGATCAGCACGGAAAATCCGGCGTCCGATAACAGCCGTGCGATCACGCTACCGGTGAGTCCGGAGCCTATTATCAGGTAGTCAGCTTTCACTGCGCCTTGATCTCAAAGAACTCACGTGAAGCATCACGCGGCAGCTCCCGTTTTGTCGAACAATTGTGATTCTGATGAGAGCGGCTGGCGCGCGAGCTTCATCCACGCGTAATAAACGCGCCATTCAATCGGAGACCGATGGCGCAGACAGGTTGGAATTCCACGAAATGCTGACCACCACCAGGCCGGTTCCAGAATCGCCCACTTCGGGCCCTTACTGCATGCATACCGAAACTGCCGCCAGATCCGATACAACGCGACGGGGATGACATACGGGAACGGGCAGCGCATCAAGACGCTCCAAAGCTCATTGCGTGCGTTCAAAGGGTGCCTGGGTAATCTGCCCCTATTTTGTGGACTTACATGATGACGAATGCTTAAACGAGGATCGAAACAAACAGAATAACCCGCCGCATAACACTGGAGCGCGTAATCCGGTTCTTCATACGCATGCTCAAAAAAAATCGGATAACCGCCAAGGCGCAGGTAGATTTCACGGCGCATCGCAGCGGCACAATTTGGATAGGCAGAGACGAGACGCGCGGGCGCCGATGGCAATCTAGCCAGATCTGTGGTCGTTCCGCCATCGCGGATCTCGGGGAATGTGATCACGGCTGCATCTGCATGTTCTCCGGAGACAAGCTGCAATCTCGGGAAGAAATCTCGATCGAGTGGGTAACTATCGTCATCGAGACTAAGAACGATGTCGCCAGAAGCGGTGCGCAGCAAGCGGTCACGAGAAAAGACCGACCCGCGCGGGGAATCGTTTTCTAACAATATGCAACCGGGAAAGTCTTGCCGCACCATCTTGCTTGTTCCATCCGTACAACCGTCGGCGCAGATGAGAATTTCATCGGCTGCCGGCTCAAGTTCGAATAATTTCCCAAGCGTTCGCCGCAACTCTTCGCGCCTGTTGCGCGTGGTAATCATGATCGAAGTTTTCATTTGCCTACTGAGTCATTTTCACCCGCGGCGAATGATTTGAGCGCGGAAACTAGACGCTCGCCATAGCATTCCCATGTAAAATCCCGTGCCCGCTCGCGCGACGCGCGAGCCATCCGGTCGCGCTTTTCTCGATCTTCAATGATCTCAACAATTGCATTCGCGAGTACTTCAGGATCGCGCGCCCGAACAATTCTGCCCTCGATCCCGTCACGCACGACCCCCCGTGCCTCCGGCGTCGTCACAACCGGAACTCCGCAGGCGAGCGCTTCGTAATTTACCTCGGGTCCGGTTTCCGCCAGCGACGGCATCACAAACAGATCAGCCGCAGCGAATTCGCGCGCCATTTCCCCGCGCGGAATTCGCCCAAGAAATGTTAGGTATCGGCACTGCTTCTGGTTTGCAACGGAGTGTTGCACATCGCCCGCGACTCGGAATTCATAATGCAGTCCTCGCGCCGCCAGTTTTTCCGCTGCCATTGCGAAGTAATGAATACCCTTGCGCAGTTCCGCTGTGCCGGCAAAGAGTACCCGGCCACGCACCGGTTCATTGCACACTGACAGCAATTCGGGATTGATGCCATACGGGACAATTGCAGTACGTTCCTGCGTGAATCCAAAATTTTGGACCAAATCGTCGCGCGCTGTTTTCGATGGGCAGATCGCGAAATCGGTAAGTGCGAGCAGGGCGTTTTCACCGCCACGCTCTCGACGGATCGCCGCGAAATCGGGTGTATCCGGTTCCCAGTCCGGAAAATTTTTCCGCTCCTGAGCCACGATGCGCTCTGTGCTCAGGGGAATATAAATTTCAGTGACGACGGTGAGACCGCGCTGTTTTCCCGCGGCAAAGAGCGGACTGCATTCGCCCAGCATGGAGTACATGTGCGTAGCCTCGCCAAAGCCGCATCGTGTCATAGCGCGACCTAGCGCGCTCGAAAAGCGCATCGACTCGCGAAAATCTGCGGCAGGGCCGCGCCTGTTCGCGAAGCGACGCAAGACGTGACCAAGACTCAAACCGGGGAAGGTTGTTGTCTTCGCGCGAATGTTCGGCGGCAAACGGCGTTCCGCTAATCGTGGCGCGGGGTTATCTGGGAACGGCAACATTGCCCCGGTGGAAAGCACTTTTCCAAGGTCGAGATCCCCAGTGATGTCGGTGTAGAAACGTTCCAGCATTCCGGCTTTTTCAAGAATTGCTGGGACGGCGTAACCTCGCCGCGCGCCAATCTGAGCGACGATAAACTTCATGAACGGCCGAGAGAGCCACTAATTACCAGCCACGCCCGATTTCTCAGTTCCACAAGATCATGGACCCGTGGTAGCAATGTGTTCAACAACGCGCGATGAAAATGCCAACGGGCGGCGAACATCATCACCGCTAACACGATGCCCTGCGACCCAATCATGGCGAAGACCACACCAAGAATGCCAAACACCGGCGCAAGTAACCAGCCAACCGCAATCATCACCAGCAGGCCTGCCGCTCTGGCTTCCAGTCCAATGAAAGCGCGTCCTTGTCCCCGCATCGATTCCTCCAGAATCGTCGCCTGTCCCGCCAATGCAACGGCGGGAATCAGGAGAATAGCCGGCCAGATCGCGGGCCCGAAGGCCGTCCCATATAATAGCGGTAACATCATCGGAATGATGATCGCGACAGCAAGCCCGGCAAGCAGCCACGTCCAGGCAGTGAACCGAAACATTCGCGCGACCCGATCAAAACCTTCGCGATCTTCTGCCTGAGTGGACAGGCCGAAGCTCACTGTCCCTGCCGCGCCCGCAAGGCTGTTCACGACAGAGGCCGCAGTCAGAGCGACGGCATAAAAGCCAAGTTGCATTGTGCCCAGCAGATAAAGCAGCAGCGCCTTGTCGGCGAATTGAGCAAAGGCACCGAGCAATCCGGCCACACCGTACGGGAACGCCTCGCGAAGAACGGCACTCACGGGTTCCATTGGACCCGGAAGAGGCGCGCGTTGCACCGCCAAGCACACGCGAGCGAAAGCGACTACGCCGTTTGAGATAAGCAAACCTATGACGAACCAGCTGACGTTGCGAACTCCCGCAAACCACAAGACGAGGACAAACAACAGGTAAACAGGATTCACTATTAGTCGTGTCCAGTTCATCTGGGCAAACCAACCAGCCCCCTGATCGATCGCGATCATCGCCAGCGAGACTTGATTGAAGATGATGAACGGAACGAAAACGTAGGCGGCGTTCCGGACGACTGTATCATTGCCCGGCAGAAGCCACGGAATTGCTGCAGCGCAAAGCACCGCGGCGACAGTCCCGGTCATCGGCGTGAGTAACAAGCCGGTCCGGATCACTCGCGCGAGATCGTGGGCGCGTCCGGCGCGGCGAGCCAGCGCAACACTAATACCCATCCCACCCATAGCCGCGAACAATCCAGGCCAAAGAATGGCGGCGGCGAACTGACCGCGTCCCACAGGACCTAGCAACCGCGCAACCAGAATTCCCTGAACCACCGTGCACGCCTGGATGACAACATTGGTGATCAGCGTAGAAGCGAATTCCCGTGAGCCAATGGGGCGTATTTGAGGGGGGCTTGCGACGCCACCTGCAACAGCGTCGCCCTTTGGGACGGCTTCGATGTTAGCGTCAGGGTAGGAATTCATCGCGGGCCATATGATACCCCGGTAGGAAGAGACTCTGTCGAGTCGACGAATAAAAGCGGTTCAATTCTGATCTCTGTTTTCTGATTACCGCGTCGCTTCTTCGTAGAGCTCTTTGATTTTCGTAGCGCCAGCGTTCTTATACCAGCAATTGAACAGGAGGATGTCGCCACTTCGGACGGCATTGAGTAGAGCAGTGTGATCCTCAGGCCGATCACCATCAGGCGCCATCAGCACGCTGAATGCCTTCGGGTAAACCATTCGTGCGCCGGCTGGCGTCGAAGTCACCTTGTGATGCACGTAGGAGTTAAATGGTGCCGCGTAAGCAAAGTAACGCATCGATTCGTTTTCAGGAATTAGCAGGACATCGGGATACGCTTCCGCGACGGCCTTGAAAACGTTTGGACTAAGAGGACGACCTACCGTGGCCGTTGAATCCACATAAAAGAGCGTGCAGCCCCAGCGCTGTTTTGCGTACGCGATTTTATCTTTAAGAACCTGGGCCGCGTGCTCGTCATCGGCGGCTTGTTGGACTGGCTTGCCATGTACCATCACGATCTGTTGCGGACGAATGCACACACCTACGCTTAATCCTGGGGCATGGAACTTTTTGAAATATTCGTCAATTGCGCTAGTTCGTCCATTCCCATCAAACTCCATTTCCGGTGCCAAAGTCGACGTCAGGCGAGGGTCACCGTAATAGCAGGATTCGAGAAACTCCTCTCCTTCCGGGTCCCAGATGATCATTCCCTGGGCATTAGCCTCCTGCAACATTTTGACGCTGCTATCGGCCAGTCTGAGCAACGCTTCGCGAAAAACGCTCTTGCCTCGCCCAGTTGTGATGTCGATCTTGCCCGAGTTCAGAATCCACCGGCGTGGATTGGTTGCTACGTTGATTCCCGAGCTGGCCAGGAAGATCGCGCCGATTGGACGACGGTCGGTCCAGTTTATTCGAAACGGATACTTCTCTGCATAGCGCCTCACAAGGTCGTCCGATAAATCTTGCACGCGCGAACCTGCTGGCCCAAAGCGCAGAGAAACATTGAAGGTTTTAGTGTCGCCCGGCTTTATATCGCGACAATTGACAATGAATGGATAGCTGGTTTGAGCCGACGGATTTGTCGTATATGGCACACTAACGGAGCACTCAAAATCATCGCTGCAAAAGTTGAGCGCGCCTGCGCCGAAATCGATAAGGACAATTGGGGCCACAAACTGTGGGTCGGCGATGGATGGATACTGGTATAGCGGATGCAGAGCTCCTGTGAAGCCGAAGCCGAACATACCAGCTTCCAGCGTGCCGCCCGTCGGAGGGCTCGAAAAGTTCAGTTCCATTAAGCGAAGCGAGAGCTCATCAATACGTTCTCTGCCGGTGTTCAAAACCCGAACTCGCAGTATCAACTTTTCGTCTTGTTTGCCATACGTGCAGGACACACGGCCCCAGGGATAACTCAGATCGATTGTGTCGCTCTGCTTATTCCGCTCCGCTGCCGACGATGGCGAACCGGTAAGAAGCGCATCAAGCACCGAGCGAAAAACAGATTTCCACGGCTGCAACTCTCCACTTTGGGCAGAACTTAGAAGCGATTGCCCGTTAAATACGAGGGAATTGAGGCCCCGGTTTCCAATCGAGAAATTCAAACCTTGTCTTGGGGAAGAAGATGGATGTGCTGTCCTCGTCTGGGTATCTTGTGCTTGCGCATTCGCTCGGCTTGTGACGGAGAAAATACCCAGCGCAAAAAGCATGCAAAAAGAGCGACGACACTTCTCACGTCTCACTTCTCACCTCTCACTTCTTCATCGGCGGCAAATTTTCGCCGTATTTCCAAATCAGCGAGGGAAGTTCGAGAGCCCCCGTGAGGCGGGGAATGAAGATGCGCGGCTGCGCAAGCAATCGCCAGAGCCAGCCGAGATAAAACCGGTCGACCCAATCGGGAATTGCAACCTGATCGCCCGTAATAAACCCGAGCGCGGCGCCGGTACAATGGATCGCCGGCCGATAAGACAACTTTTCACGTAGATAATATCCGAGCTTTTCCTGTGGCCCAGCGCCGATCGCAATCACCACGTGCGCCGGGCGACGTTGTTCAACGAGCGTAAGAAAATGTCGATCTTCGATTTCCAATCCGTAGTGCGGCGCGATATGGCACTGGTCGATCTTGACCTCAAATCCTTCATGGTGCGACCAAGCGAACAGTTTTTGCTGCGCGCGTTCGGTTGGCAGCACCCAGAAAACTTCTGCGCCCCCCTCGCGTTTCAGATTTCCGAGTAGGTGTTTTAGATATTTGAGGCCGGAAATGCGATGGACTTTTCCACGCTGCAACAAACGACACACGACAACCATCAATCCGCTGTCAGCAATCGCAAGGTCGGCCGCCAGGACTGCCCGCCGATAGGCCTGATCTCGCCGCAGCCGCACAAAACAGGTTCCGGATGGGGCCACCAATAAACCGCCATGGCGGAGCATTACGGAGACCGCTTCATCAACATCGCCGTTGAAGAACGTGATCCCCAGAATCTGCCGGGTGGAAATCATTGAAACAAATATCGAACATCCGACATCGAACGCCGAATATCGAACAGAAAGGATGAGTCACGATGCAAGATGCGAGCCGCGTTCTCTCTCAAGTAAGATTAACAACTTTTGCACAAAGATTCCCAATTCGCTTTGCGCCTAAATTTGGTAAGATGTCGATCCGTGCAAAATCTGGCAATGCCGCAAGCGTTCGGGACTGAAACTGCGCCGTTATCCCGTACTGATTCTTCAGTGCGACTTACACTGAGTTTTCTCTTTTTGGCTGCACTGTGGTTTGTCCTTTGCAGGCAACTCAGCGGTGAATGGTCCGTCAACGAGCAATACAGCTTTGGATGGTTCGTGCCGTTTTTCGCTCTCTATCTTTTCTGGCTCCGCTGCCAGGATCGGCCGGAGCCGGCGGTCGGTGGTCAATGGTCAGTGATCAGTGGTCGGGGGTTGGTCGCCCTGGCAATCGGCCTCATAGCCCTTCTCTTGTTACTGCCGGTGCGGCTTTTTGAAATTGCGAATCCGGAGTGGCGACCGCTCGCCTGGATTCACACTGCAGTGGTCGTTACGCTCACTCTGCTATTTATATGGTGCGCAGGCGGTGGACCGTGGCTCCGCCATTTTGCTTTCTCAATCGCATTCATTTTTGTCGCAGTGCCGTGGGTAACCCCAGTGGAAGCTCCCATTATCCAGGGCCTGATGCGCGCGCTTGCCCGCGTTGCCGCGGAGACCGTAATGCTACTTGGAATCCCTGCACACCTCGAGGGAAACCTCATTCGTGTGAGCAACGGACTTGTAGGCGTAAATGAAGCCTGCAGCGGGATCCGTTCATTGCAGACGTCGCTCATGATCGGCTTACTCTTCGGCGAACTAAAGCGACTTTCGATCTTGCGCCGCGGCGCGCTCATTGCGGGCGCTGTTGGCATTGCGCTCTTCGCTAATTTTCTACGCGCAGTTTTTCTGGTTCGGGTCGCAGCCACGAAAAATATCTCAGAGGTCACTCGGTGGCACGACATTGCTGGCTACACCATCGTCGCTCTTGTTTTTGTTGGCACTCTCGGCTTGGCGTATTTGCTCGGGAGATCGGAAATCAGAAGTCAGAAGTCAAACGTCACTAATCAATGGTCTGTCGCCAGTCGCCAGCCTCTAGTTTCCTATCTCGCGGCGGCGCTTTGCTGGCTCGTCATTGTAGAGATCGGAACGGCGGCATGGTATCGCCTTCACGAAAGCAATATTGTCAGCGGTCTACGTTGGAGTGTGCAATGGCCCGAGCAGGCGCCCAACTTTCACAAGCTGAAGATCGATGAAGAAATTCGCAGCGTCCTTCGTTTCGATCAGGGTGAGGCAGCAATCTGGGCGGTCACAACGCCGCCGAAAGCTTTTGAGGAGCCGGTGAAGTTCAACTCGTCGAGGCCGAACGACATTTCTTGTTTCTTATACCTGTTTCGCTGGAAGCCAGGCCGAAACAGCGCGCTGCTGGCAAACTTACACCGGCCGGACGTATGTTTGCCTGCAATCGGCTGGAGCGAAATCGCGGACACAGGCGTGCGCAATTATCCGGTGATCGGTTCGTTTCAGTTGCCGTTTCGTCATTTCGAGTTTCATCGCGCATTCGAAGATTCGAGCCCACAGACAGCGCACGCGTTTTATTGTTTGTGGGAAGATCGTGCGCCGCAATCTTCCGCTGCCGGAGCGAAATCGCCCTTAATGTCCGGAAGTCGTTCCGAATGGACACGCGCCGAACGCGTGCGCGCGGTGCTCGACGGACGCCGCCATCTGGGACAGCAGGTAATCGAAATAGTGTTCATCAGCGACGAGCGAGTTTCGACGACGGACGCAGAATTGCGCCTAGCTGATTTGGTGCGTGATGTCGTCGTTTCACGAAAGTAGCGCAAGCGCGTCCGCGCTGAGTAACCACGAATTCACAGGAATCGACGCGAATCAGCCGAAAACTGCTCCTGAAACGAATTCTTATGAATTTGTGTTCATTCGTGTCCACCTGTCGCGCCGTAGCTTTGGCGAAGGCGGCTTCGTGATTGGAAGCCTTGGAAAAAAATCCGAAAAATGTCTTGCCCTGTAAAAGGGAATTGCTAGAAGAGAGCGCAATCTCAAACTTGGGAGGGAATACGCGAATTTGTAAGAAAATCTTGTCGGCCAATTTCGCGACTGCGCATAGGAGTCGCAACAGGCCAGTCTCCTTCCGGAGATTTGATTGGCTTTTCGGTGGATTGGCAGGCGCGTTAATGCTTGCCGGCACTTTCGCACCGAAAGCCGATGCGGATGTAATAGTCTATTTCAATTTCGAAGGTAATACCTTTACCTCGGTTCCTGCGCCAGGCCCTGGAGGACTGTACCCGCTTCTGCAGAACCAGACGATTATCAACTCCCCCACCGATCCGTTTCCGCCTGGGGGTCTCCTTGTTACTCCAGGAGTCGGCACCATACTCAATGAACTCGTCCCTGACGTCCCGACGACGAATACGGCTCTAGAACTCAGGGGTAATACCCAAGGCACGGCCAACATGAATTGCTTCCGGTTCGGCGTGAACACCACGGGGTACGCGCAGGCGTCGCTTAGTTTTGCGCTTCAGAGCCTTGGAAACGGAACACAATTCACCCAAATGGAAGTCCGGTACAGCACGAATGGCGGCGCTAACTTTACGGTTACTCCTGAGGGCCTGGTTACCATAAACCGAGACGGCCTTTACCACATTTACACTTTTAACATAAGCGGAGCTGGTAACACAGCCAACGCCTTGATCGAAGTCTGTTTCACTGGGAGCACAAGCAACAACGCAGCTAATCATACTTATCTCGATAATCTCCAAATTAGCGCAGTCGTTCCAGAGCCCGCTACCGTCGCCAGCGGCCTGCTTGGCGTTATGGGACTCTGCTGGTATCAACGCCGCCGGTTAATTCGCTCTCTCCTACCACGCCGTAGCTGTACGAAGGCGGGTCGTTGGCGCCGCACTTAGGTGGGGGCCGCAAACGCACTTCGTCTTGTAAAATCTCGCGCGACAGCCGAAATGTCTCTCGTGGTTAGACGGCCGTCGCCCGCCCGCACACGCAAGGACAATTTTGGTCTAACTCCACCTGAGGAAGTTCGCGCGCAACGCGTCCGACTATTCTTGTTCCTCGGCGTGGTGGCTATCTGTGCGCTCGGCATTGCGCTCTACTTTGGCGCACCCCGGCTGGGGAGAGCAACCAAGGCGTGGCAGTCGCGTCGCCTCGCGCGTGAGGCGTTCGCCTTAATCGAGCAAAAGCAATGGAGCGAGGCCGAAGCCAAAGCGCGCGATGCGTACCTGCTGCGCCCAACTGAACCCGAGGCCTGGCGTGCAATCGCGCGTCTGCTCTCGCGCGCGGGTCAGGGAAGCGCCGCGCTGGAATGGTGGAAAAAACTCGATGACCAACATCGCCTCACGATGGAGGACCGGCGCGACTTTGCGGGTGCTGCGCTTGCGGCCGGTGAATTAACGACGGCCGCGACACAAATCGATGCGCTACTTGCACAGCGCACGAGTCTCTTGCCGGTCGATACAGTGCTTGCCGGTCAACTTGCCGTTCGTCAGAGCGATGCAGTTCTCGCCGTGGATTATGCCGAACGCGCGCTCGCTAATAAGCGCGCAAAACCGTACGACCGTCTCTCCGCCGCGACCCTCGTCCTCTCGGTCACCACGCCCGATTCGCAGCCATACATCAGTGCTTGGAAGCAAATTGAAGATTTGGCGCGCGACCCAAGGAATGCAGCGTCCCTCGAAGCGCTCATTTATCTCGCGCGTGAGCAGGCGCGAGCGCCCTCGCCTTCACCGGGTAGCAACACTTCCATTTCGCTCGACACTGGTTCCACGCCACAACTAACACCTGCAACACAAGCCGGCGATGCTCCGTCGCTTAACCTCGGCGCTGCAGCGCAACCCGCCTCAGCCGGGCGGACCATGAGCGCCATTGAAGTGGCAGACGCTCTTGAAAATCACCCTGATGGCCGCTCTTATCACAAACTGCTGGCACTTGAACTTCGTGTTCAGAACGATCCAGCCCTCGCCGATGAATACGTTACACAAGCTATCAAGCGCTTCGGAAGCGGAGACGACGAAACGCTCGCTGCGCTGGCAGTATGGCTCAATAATCTCGGCCGGCCCGCGAAAACGTTGGAAGTGTTGCCTCCGGAGCGAGCGTTACAACGCCAGGACCTGTTTCTCCAATACATTAACGCGCTCGCCGCGCTTCAGCGCTGGGGTGACGTCAAAGATCTGCTGACGAGCGAACGCTTTCCGGTCGAGCCGGTCCTGCAACATATGTATCTTGCCACTGCACAGACACACCTAGGAGCGCTAACTGCTGCAACTAACGAGTGGCACCGCGCTCTGGAAGCTGCTAATACAGCGGAAAAGTTGTTGGGCCTGGCAAGTTATGCCGAGCAAAACGACGCCATCGACATAGCTGATGCCGCCTACGGCGAAGCGATCAAGCTCGCGCCTAAAAACCGGGCGGGCTATGCCGGTCAGCTTCGCGTGGCACTGGCAGGCGGGCATACGGCTCGCGCGCAGACTGTCGCAGCGGAGATCGTCCGCCTATGGCCCGATGACGCGGCGGCCCGCAATCAGGACGCTTATCTGCGATTGCTGCTCGGTGCATCGGATGGCGAAGCGGAAGCGACAGAGCGAGAAGCTCAAGTTCTTGTCGCAAAGGAACCGTGGAACTGGTTAGCTCGGGCGACACTCGGGCTGGCACGTCTTCGCCTTGGCCAGAACAAGGATGCACTGGCAGCATTCCGCGATGTGCGGGCAACGGGCGCCGAACCTCCTGGCGCGCTCGCAGTGCGCGCCGCGATTCTGGCGGCAAACAGCTACGAAGAAGGCGCTCGAGGCGATGCGCGCAACCTTGGAGCCAAACCGCTTCTGCCCGAAGAACGCGCCCTGATCGCTCCGTTGTTGCGATGACCATACCTTTCACGATTCAGCGCTTCAAAACTCTAACGATTTAGCGATTGACCCTGTCGGGATTTTCCGTCAGGCTCAAAGGGTATGCGACTGTTGGTTGAAATATTCATTATTGGAGGACTGATCTATCTTGGATGGGAACAGCCCTTTAAAGAACAGTTGGATCAGGTGCGTGCGAAAGTGACAGCGAAACAAGCTCAGGTTGCTCCGCAGGAGTTGACGCGTAGGCCTGCACCAGCGCCGAGAATAGCGCCGGACATGATACACGATCCAAGCGTACCGCGTGGCGCATGGAGGCTGGATCCGAATCATCGATCGACTCTGGATGCTCCGGCACACGGTTCACCGTCGCCGCATTATTGAGAACGACGCACTTTCTCATCCTGCATGGGTAGGACACCACACAACGCGCTTCATTCACCAATCGCTAATCACCATTCACCTGCGCAGCAACGTGTAGCCCCGTCGTCCCGCTTGGCACGCCGGCCGCTCGCGAAGGCCTTGGGAAGTAGCCGTGGTTCAAGTGTGCCTGGCCGTCGAAGCCTTGGCGAAGGAGGCTAATCGCTGTAGGCGCTTGGCAAGGC
>QHNF01000300.1 GCA_003218345.1 Verrucomicrobiota bacterium
TTGCTCGCGCATCCCAGCCAGATCAATCAATTGCGCGTAAAAATGCACTCGCACTTTCATTGCATCTATGTTCGTCCGCTTCTCGTCTTTCTCAACGGAGAGGATTATTGAGGTTTGTGGCATGGCCTTCGAGACTGTCCAAAATGCCAGCAATATTGCTCTCATCGCCGCGTTGAATAACAGTGCGCCCAATGCGCGTACACCACGACCGACTCGAAGTACCCACCACTGGCAGGGGGATGTACGAAATCACCTACGACATCCAAGCCAGGATCGACAAGTGCAGCCTGCTGCGCAATGGAACAGTGACGGTTTTTGTTCAACACACCAGTTGCAGCATTGTCATCATGGAAAATGCTGATCCAACCGCGCGACATGATTTGGAGGAATTCTTCAATCGTCTCGTCCCAGAAGATTCCGATTACTTTAGTCACGGCGCCGAAGGCAGCGATGACATGCCATCGCATATTCGCATGGCCCTGACGCGAACGAGCGAAACAGTGCCAATTGTTGATGGAAGAATGGAACTTGGGACCTGGCAGGGTATTTTCTTGTTCGAGCATCGCCGCGCGCCCCATCGGCGAAAAATTTCTATTACGATCATTGGCGAATGATTTGGTAGGGCGCGGCCAAGCTTGCCCTGAGCGAAGCCGAACGGGGCGCGCCGAAAACGATAGACGGCCAGCGGTCCCATCCCTACTTGTAAATGGCCTCCGCGAGTCGCAATGATTTCTCGTTCGGCAAGAGCGATTGCTCCATTTGATTCATTACGTAAGCGAACGCGATCTTGTTTTCGGGATCAGCGAAGGCGTGGCTGCCTCCAGCGCCAGGATGTCCGAAGGCAGCCGACGAAGGCCCGAAGATTCTTGGCGTTGCGTGCCGCGCATCCTTCATAAACCCCGCGGAAAATGCCGTCGGTATTTGAAAAACGCGATCCATGCCGTCTGCCAGAGTCCTTGTCATCCATTCGATTGTCTTTTCTGAAAAGAAAGTCTGACCATCGAATTTCCCGCGATTCGCGAGCATGGAATAAAATTTCGCCAGCGCCGAGGCGCTTCCGATCCCACCGAAGGAAACAATCGGTTTCGCGCGCATCGCAGGAGTGTTCATCACGCTGACTGCATGCAATCCGTAAGGCGAAGTGAACGTCCGGCGCGCCAAAGTGCCGGGCGTTGCGAGATCAAGATAGAATCGTTTCGGCTCCGGCGGATTATTGCCCTTCGCCGCGTAAACTGTCGCCACGCCTGAGTTCTCCTTTTCGGGTAAACCGATCCAAAGATCGAGGTTGAGCGGCTGGGCAAAATTTTGTTGCCAATAATCCGGTAAAGTCTTCCCGGCGATTCGACGCACGAGCTCGTCCAGAAGAAAACCGAAAGTGCGGGCATGATAACCATGAGCAGTTCCCGGCGGCCACAGCGGCTCTTGCGCTTCGAGCGCCCGAATGACCGCGTCGTAATCGAGCACATCCACTCGTTGATCCAACGCGCAAAGGCCAGCCTGATGCGAAAGCAATTGCGACAGCGTAATTTTCCCTTTGCCGGCCTGCGCAAACTCCGGCCAAAACTCGGCAACCCGCTGGGTAAGATCGATCTCGTGCTCTTGCAACACATGGAGTACGCACGCGCTGCCAATTCCCTTTGTCGCCGACCAGACCAGCACAAGCGTATCACTCGTCCACGGATTTTCGCGACCCGCATCACGAAATCCGCCGTAGAGGTCGACAATCCGTTTTCCATTTTGCCAAACTGAAACAGCGGCTCCGAGTTCACCAAAACGCGCGAAATTCTCTTCAAAAAGCGGAGCAATCTGTTTTTTCAATTCTTCGGGATCGAGTTGCATCTGCCGGATGGTACGGACGCCGCGGTGCGGCTTAAATTGTAGGGCGTTTCTGTGAAACGCCACGGCGTTTGACATAAACGCCCTATAGTAAAAGTGCTTCCAATTCGTCGAGGCGCCGCTCAAATAATCGAAGCGTGCTTTCGATGGGCGCAGGCGTCGTCATATTCACGCCTGCGGCTTTGAGAGTTTCGAGCGGAAATTTCGAGCCGCCCGAGCGCAGAAAATCCAGATACGCATTCACGCTGTCAGCTTCGCCGGAGAGCACCCGTTCCGAGAGGGCAACCGCCGCAGAAATCCCTGTCGCATATTTATAGACATAGAAGGCGTGATAGAAGTGCGGAATACGCAGGCATTCCAGATCGAGCCCGGGATCGAGCACAAGATTTTCAGCAAAATAGGTCTCGAGGAGTTTGTGATATTCCGATTTGAAAACGTCGAGCGTAAGCGCATCGCCGCTCTCCTCGATGGAGTGAATAATCTTTTCGAATTCAGCAAACATTGTCTGCCGGAATAACGTGCCGCGCAGGTCATCGATCTGCCGGTTGATGATGTAGGCCCGCATCTTCGGATCGCTCGTTTGCTCGAGCAGATGATGCGTGAGCAGCTCTTCGTTGAAGGTCGATGCAACTTCAGCCAGAAAAATCGGGTACTCGTAATCCTGAAACAGTTGCGAGTTTTGCGCGAACCAACTGTGCATCGAGTGACCAGCCTCGTGCGCCAGCGTGTAAACATCAGCGAAGACATCGTTCTTGTAGTTCATCAGGATATAAGGCGGCGCGCCGTAGCTTCCGGATGAAAACGCGCCGCTGCGCTTGCCTTTCGTTTCGTAGCGATCGCACCAGCGTGCGGTGCGCAGACCCTCCGCTAGCACCTCGACATATTCCATTCCAAGCGGAGCCAGCGCGCCCAAAACCATTTCAACCGCTTGATCAAAAGTGAAACGCGTCTCGATTTCTGGAACCAGCGGGACGTACGTGTCGTAATGATGGAGCTCATGCAACCCAAGCGCGCGCCGGCGCAAATCGAAATAGTGAAAAAGCGGCTCCAAATTTGCGCGGACTGATTCGACCAATCCGTCGTAAACCGCGACTGGTACATCGTCCGGAAACAGCGCGGCTTCGAGCGCGGATGAGTAATGTCTTGCTCTTGCGTGAAAGACATCCGCCTTGACCGAGTAGGCTAGCGATGCAGCCAGCGTGTACTGATGGTCCTGAAATTCTGCGTAGAATTGACGGAAGGCGCGTTTGCGCAGTTCATGATCGCGCTTCACCAGAAATGAGCTCAACGAACTTTGGGTCAGCGGTTTCTCACGCCCAGTCTCATCGATCAGGACCCCGAACTTCATGTCCACATCTGTTAACTGCGAAAAGGTGTCGTCGTAACCGCTAAGCGCGACACTGCCTAGCGCGAGAAGGCGTTCCTCGGGCACGGAAAGCACATGCGGCTTCATCCGGCGAAGTTTGTGTAATTTGATTCGCCAATCGGCCAAA
>QHNF01000292.1 GCA_003218345.1 Verrucomicrobiota bacterium
CCGATGGTTCCTGAAATCGTCATCGCGATGCTCGCCATCATTAAGATCGGTGGAATTTTTCTTCCGCTTTTTTCCGGCTTTGGCGCGGCGGCAATCGCTTCGCGGCTCAATGATGCGGAGGCAAAAGCGCTCTTTACTGCCGATGGAACGTATCGGCGTGGAAAATTTTGCGCGATGAATCCGGTCGCAGAGGAAGCAGTGTCGCAGGTTTCGACAATCAAACATCTGATTGTGCTGGAAAACGAAACTGTAGGGGACGCTGCTAGCGTCCCAACCAGAACAAAACGGGAAGCTCACAGCTTCCCCTACAAAACGCATTCGGGGCGCGAGCTCATACGTCTCTCAACTCTCAACTCTCAACTCTCAACTGTCCGCACCTCCGCGGAAGATCCGATGATGATCATTTATACGTCGGGCACAACTGGACGCCCCAAGGGCGCAGTGCACACCCATTGCGGGTTCCCGATCAAATCTGCGCAGGACATGTGGCACGGGCTCGATCTGCACCCGGACGAAACTCTTTTCTGGATGACCGATATGGGTTGGATGATGGGACCGTGGGAAGTTTTCGGCACCCTGCTGCTCGGCGCGACGATGATGCTTTACGATGGCGCACCGGATTTTCCCGAACCGGACCGCGTTTGGTCGTTGGTGGATCGGCACAAGGTAACGGCGCTCGGTGTGTCTCCAACGTTGATACGCGCGCTGCGGCGTTACGGCGATGATATCGTGCATCGACATGATCTTTCGTCCCTCCGCAAATTCGCTTCCACTGGCGAACCATGGAATCCCGATCCGTGGATGTGGTTGTTCCAAAATGTCGGGCGCGGAAAACTTCCGATCATCAATTATTCCGGTGGCACGGAGATCTCCGGGGGCATTCTGATGGGCAACGTGCTCACACCGATGAAACCGTGTGCGTTCTCCGGGCCGCTACCGGGAATGGCTGCGGATGTTGTCGATGAAAATGGAAAATCCGTGCGCGGAAAAGTGGGCGAGCTGGTGATTCGCGAGCCTTGGATTGGAATGACACGCGGCTTCTGGAAAGATCGGCAACGTTATATCGACGCCTATTGGTCGCGTTTCCCCGACGTTTGGGTGCACGGCGATTGGGCCGCAGTCGATGACAATGGACTGTGGTACATCCTCGGGCGTTCCGACGACACAATTAAGATTGCCGGCAAACGCGTCGGACCAGCTGAAGTCGAATCTGTTCTCGTCGCGCACTCGCAAGTGAGCGAAGCGGCGGCAATCGGCGTGCCGGATTCAATCAAAGGCGAAGCGCTCGTTTGCTTTTGCGTCTTGAAGAAAGACGTGGACGGAGACGTCGCCCTGGCAGCCGAATTAAAAACGAACGTGGCGCGCGATCTCGGCAAAGCGCTTGCCCCGCATGAAGTGATTTTTGTCGGCGACATCCCAAAGACGCGAAACGCAAAGGTGATGCGCCGCGTCGTGCGCGCCGCGTACTTGGGCGAAAAGCTCGGCGACACGTCAGCGTTGGAAAACCCGACGTCGCTCGATGAAATCAAGCGCGCCGCAACAGGAAATCGGTAGGGCGGGCAGTCCTCTGCACACCGAACGCGGTGAATTCGTTCGCTTGGCGCAGGACGTTGCAGGAAGCGACGCGAACGCTACGTTATTTGATGATTGATTGGTCGGAATGCGACGCGGTGGAGCGCACGCCGGATACATTGAGCGGAGCGTGGCGCTTTCGGAACACTCGCGTTCCGGTTCGAGCGTTGTTCGAAAATTTCGAATCGGGCGCCACCATTGATCAGTTCGTCGAATGGTTCCCGGGTGTCACGCGAGATCAAGCGCTCGCCGTGCTGGCGTTTGCTGAAAAGAGTCTCGCCATTGCCTGAAGCCGGTGCGCATCCTTTTCGATCAGGGAACGCCGGCGCCTCTGCGCAAATACCTCGCGAATCACGAGGTGAAAACGGCTGCGGAAATGGGCTGGTCCCGCCTAACTAATGGTCAGCTTCTCGATGCGGCGGAGGACACTTTTGATTTGTTGATCACAACTGACCAGAAGTTGGGACAGCAACAAAATCTCGCCGGTCGAAAACTGGCGATTCTCGTGTTGCCAACGACCAGCTGGCCTGGACTGGAACCGAATCACACTACAATCTTTTGCGCTATCGAATCGATCACTTCTGGCCAGTACATCGAATTGGAACTGACGTGACTTAGTTTTCGTCGGCGACATACCAAAAACGCGAAACGCAAAAGTGATGCGTCGCGTCGTGCGCGCCGCGTATGTCGGCGAAAAACTCGGCGACACTTCGGCGTTGGAAAACCCGGCCTCGCTGGACGAAATCAAGCGCGCCGCGGCACTCTAGCGCGCGTCACGCTGCCACGGCGTTCTCTGGTCTAACAACCCGCCCTCATTACGGGCAGCTATTCGTGTTACAGGTGCTCGTAACCGTGTAATGCACGCCGCTGTCGACGGCGGGCGCCCTGCCCACGGGCGCCGACACTCTATAAGTAGCGCAAGTCGTATTGCCCGAAGTGTCGCTGACCCGCAGCCTCACCAGATATACCCGGCCATTCATCGTCCCGTCGCGCTCGGCGCGTAGCTGCACCGATTTGCAATCGGAGGCGATGACGATGTCGTTAAGCGTATTGCCGTCACCCGGTCCGGGTGAGTTCTCCACCTCGTCGCTTGTCGCTTTCTCAATAACGACATTGTTAATCACGTTTCCGTTGCAGTCGTCTGTCGCGCTCTGGACCATGTTGCTGATGGTGAAGGCGCGGTAGGTGTGGTTCGGGTTCGGCTGGAGCACCGTCGCCGGCTTCAGCGTAATCACTGGCGCGTTACTTGGCGTGACGTTAACGGTAAGCGTGTCCT
>QHNF01000293.1 GCA_003218345.1 Verrucomicrobiota bacterium
GTTTCCGCTACGGCATTTGTGAATTGTTCACGAATTCCGCGAGATCAGGAGGCAATGGACTGGTCCATTCGCGCTCGCGTTCGATTGCCAGTTTCGTCGAGTGAAGCGCGTGGCGCGGCAAAAGTAATTGTCGTTCTAATTCCGGAGTCCATCCTTTCTCAATGAAACGGAGATAAAGCTGTTCGTCGGGACCGTAAATCTTATCGCCCACAATAGGATGACCGATTGAAGCGAGATGCACTCGAATCTGATGGGTTCGCCCTGTGAGTGGAACCGCGCGAATGAGAGTAAACCTATTTCCTGGTAGGGCGCGACCGAGCTTGCCCTGAGCCGAGTCAAACGAGGACGCGCCGGGCATGTGCTCGTTCCGACGGCTCGGCGATCCGTCCCTACCGGAAATTCTTGTGAACCGTCGCTCGACGCGAAATTCAGTCTGTGCTGGCGTGCCAGCTGGGTGGATCATTTGCTTTAGCCAAATCGCAGATTGTTGATGCTTGCGTTGTTGGTCCAGCGGCGCGTTCACGATTTTGCTTTCCCATTCGGGCCAACCCCAGACAATCGTGAGATACTCCTTCTTCAGCTGGTGCCGCTGCATTAGGAGCCCAAAGCGGCGCGCCGCTGATGCTGTTTTCGCCACCAGGACTAAGCCGCTGGTCTCGCGATCGAGCCGGTTCACAATGGAAACCTGCCCACCGCTGGCAATCTCGAACGCGAATACTTCGCGCAATTCTTTCCACAAATTTCGCGCGCCATTCGGTTTCGTCGGATGAATAAGGAGAAATGGCGGTTTATCGACGACAGCATAATCGTCGGTTTCATCGATGATCTCGAAATGGAGCATCAAAGTAGCGTAACCATCTCGGTTGCGCGCCGCCACTTGCAAGCCGGAGGCTCGCGCTACCCTTAATTCGTTCGCTTGACCTTATTCCCAAAACCGCTTTACCTAAAACGCCTCAGCCTTAACCAGAGGAGTGCGCCTTGGATCCCAAAGACATCAAAGATATCAAAGCTATTATCGATTTGATGAAGAAGAACGACCTTTCGGTCTTCGAAATCGAAAAGGACGGATTCCGTCTCAAGCTTCAAAAAGGCCCCTCCGCTCAAGCAGCCCCAGCTGCACCGCCCGCAATGGTTGGCCCATCCAAGGCGGCGACAACCACGCCGGAAACCGCGCCCGCCGCACCGAGAGCGATCGAAACCATACCATTGAAGGAAATCGTTTCCCCCATGGTCGGTACATTCTATCGCTCTGGATCGCCGGACGGCCCGCCCTTTGTCGATGTTGGAGCGACCGTCACCGAAGACACGGTAGTTTGTATTATCGAGGCGATGAAAGTGATGAATGAAATCAAGGCAGAAACAGGCGGTGTCATCGCCGAAGTTGTGGCCGAAAATGGAAAGCCTGTGCAGTTTGGCCAGGTGCTATTCAGAGTCCGGTAGTTGAGAGTTGATAGTTGGTAGATTTGAGATTTACCGCTCGCCTCGGCCTTTTATCAACTATCAACTAAAAACTCTCAACTTATGTTCGAGAAAGTCTTAGTTGCCAATCGCGGAGAAATCGCGTTGCGAGTGATTCGTGCCTGCAAAGAACTCGGTATTCGCACCTTGGCGGTCTATTCAGAAGCGGACGTGGATTCACTGCATGTTCAACTTGCGGATGAATCGGTCTGTATCGGAGCGGCGCCGAGCTCGGAAAGCTACCTGAAGATCGATCGGATCATGAGCGCGGCCGAGATTGGCGATGTCGATGCCATTCATCCCGGCTACGGATTTTTGGCGGAGAACCCGCATTTCGCAGAGGTGTGTGAGAGCTGCAACATTAAGTTTATCGGGCCTTCTTCACGCGCGATGCATGCGATGGGTGATAAGAATGCTGCTCGCAATTTTGCGCGCAAGGCCGGTGTGCCAGTAACGCCTGGCAGCGATGGAATCGTCGACACAGAGAATGACGCGATCAAGATCGCAAAGAAAATCGGTTATCCGGTGATGATTAAGGCGGCTGCCGGCGGCGGCGGCCGTGGGATGCGCACTGCGCATAATGAACCAAGTCTTCAATCGGCCTTCCACAGCGCGCGTCACGAGGCCGAGAAGGCGTTCGGAAATGAGCAGGTCTATTTGGAGAAGCTCATCATTAATCCGCACCACGTCGAATTTCAGATTGTTGCCGATAGTCGCGGTCACACCATTCAGCTTGGCGAACGCGATTGTTCCATTCAACGGCGTAATCAGAAAGTGATCGAGGAATGTCCATCGCCGCTGATGACGCCGGGGCTTCGCAGAAAAATGGGAAACGCTGCCGTGAAGCTGGCCAAGTCTGTCGGATATGAAAATGCCGGCACGATCGAATTTTTGGTCGATCAGGACAGGCATTTTTATTTCATCGAGATGAACACGCGTATCCAGGTCGAGCACACCATTACTGAGGAGGTTTACGGGTGCGATCTTGTGAAGGAGCAAATCCGGATCGCCGCTGGTCAGCCGCTCTCGCCGCATGTCGCGCGTGCAACCCCGAGGTTGCATGCCATCCAATGCCGCATCAACGCGGAGGATCCGGAGAAAGATTTCCAGCCGTCACCGGGCCGAATAGCTTTTTATTACGCACCAGGAGGCCGCGGAGTTCGAATCGATTCGCACGTTTATACCGGCTACACCGTGCCGTCGCACTACGATTCGCTGATTGCGAAAATAGTTACGGTCGGCGCCACACGGATCAATGCAATTGATCGAATGCGTCGCGCACTGGACGAACGAGTACTACATCACCGGCATCAAGACTACGGTGCCGTTTCACGCCGCCATGATGCGAAACGGTGATTTTCGCGAGGGAAAGTACGACACTGGGTTTATCGACCGCCTCATCTCGGCAGGCAAACTCGACCTGGCCTCGGCGCCAAATCGGTTGCACGAGTAAGAGGGATGCGACCACCGGCGTATTGTCGCTGTCCTCAGCGGACTCAAATGTGCCACAAAGCGGATGCGCTGAGGACAGCGCACACTACAGCATCTCGTTACCTAATGCCTTCATGAGCAGGCTACGCGAATGCCGTC
The DNA here is from genome assembly GCA_003218345.1 of Verrucomicrobiota bacterium. Taxonomy (GTDB): domain Bacteria; phylum Verrucomicrobiota; class Verrucomicrobiia; order Chthoniobacterales; family UBA10450; genus Udaeobacter. The sequence goes on from QHNF01000293.1 coordinate 3,049, forward strand.
TCTATGGCATCATTGATCTCGGTTACATCGACAGCTCTGATTGCAGCCGCATCGCCGAGCAAATGGTCGAAGGCGGTGTCGATTTAATTCAGCTCCGCGGGAAAGGAAAACCGATCGACGAACTTGTCGATCTTACGGCTCAGATCCACCAAATCACTCGCCGGTCTGGGGCGCCACTGATCGTCAACGATCACGCCGAGGTCGCGGCGCGAGTTTCCCTCGAAGGAGTCCATATTGGGCAGGAGGACGATTCCATTCTCGTTGCGCGCCGAAAGGCCGGAAGAGATTTAATCGCCGGTAAATCGACGCACAGCTTGGCGCAAGCGCGCGCGGCGCAAGCCGAAGGCGCTGATTACATCGGCTTCGGCCCGATCTTCGCTACGCCCACGAAACCGGATTACAAACCAATCGGCCTGGGCGACATCAAACAAGCCCACCTTGATGTGGACATCCCGATTTTCTGCATCGGCGGAATCAACATCGATAATCTACAGAGTGTTATCGATGCCGGAGCCAAGCGCGTTGTCATGGTTTCCGCCTTGCTCAAGGCGCACAGCATTGTTGACTATGCGCGCTGCGCCACTGACATGCTCGCGTAAACCGACTTTTCCAATGAAGCGATTGCTTGGTTCGTCATTCGTGATTCGACATTCGTCATTCTAGTCATGTCCGTTCTTGTTATTGGCTCGATTGCGATCGACACGGTTAAAACGCCGGTGGAGGAACATTCCGATTTGTTAGGCGGATCGGCTTCCTACGCGGCGCTCGGCGCAAGTTTTTTTTCGCCAGTCCGGCTGGTAGGCGTTGTAGGCGACGACTTTCCTGAATCGGAATTTGTGTTTTGGAGATCGCGCAAGATCGACAG
>QHNF01000294.1 GCA_003218345.1 Verrucomicrobiota bacterium
CGAATCATGCGCCCCTCCGATATTCTCAGTGTGGGCCAGGAAGTGGAAGCCGTCGTGCTTGGCGTAAACAAAGAGGAACAGAAAATTTCATTGGGTCTGCGCCAGCTCGAACCGAATCCATGGGATGAAATCGAGAAGAAATTTACGATCGGCAGCCGAGTGAAAGGCAAGATTCGCAACATGACCGCGTATGGCGCGTTCGTGGAGCTGGAGGAAGGCATCGACGGCATGATTCATGTGTCCGATTTGAGTTGGACCCGCAAGATCAATCATCCGAGCGAAGTATTTAAAAAAGGCGACGAAATCGAAGCCGTGGTGATCGACATCGACAAAGTAAACCAGCGGATCAGCCTCGGGATCAAACAGCTCACCGAAGACCCATGGAAAACGATCGATGAGAAGTATAAGATCGGCGATCTGGTGAAAGGCAAAGTGACTAAGCTCGCCAGCTTCGGCGCGTTCGTGCAATTACAGGACGACATCGACGGGCTCGTCCACATCTCGCAATTGAGCGAAGATCATGTCGCGAAAGTGAAAGATGTGCTCAAAGTCGGTCAGGAGGTCGAGGCTCGCGTCATCAAGGTGGACAAACTCGAGCGTCGCATTGGATTGTCGATCAAAGCCGCGAATTACACCGAGGAGCAACTGCGCAAGGAAGCCGAGACGTTCGACACGCTGCGCCCGGGCGAAGACATGGTGGGCTTGGAGAAAGCCTTCGCGGCAGCGGAACAAGAAGAATATCGCCCCGGCGAATCAAGAAAAGCAACAGAGGAATCAAAGGAATCCAAGCACGAGTCGAAGAAGGAATCCAAAGAGAAATAATCGCCTGCGATACTCTGAAGTGCCGTATTGCGGCTCGTCGGCCGCTAGGTTTTTCGCACTGTGCCAATCCCGCTGGGACAAGAAACGACCCGCACTGTCGTGGGATTTGTTTTTTGCGGATCTAAATCAGTCTTACGGGTAATCGCGCTGGCAGTCTTGCTGTGCGCGATAACTGGCTGCGAGAATCCAACGGTTCTCGGTAAATGGCGTATGTCAGGAGGTTCGAACGCAACTGTTTGGGAATTTTCCGAGAATGGCGTCGTCCTTATCGGGGATGTGCGCGGCAGGTACAAGTTCGGCGACCAAGACCGGATCAAAATTGAAACGCCATTCGCAACTACCGTTTATGAGCTGAAAATTTCGGGCGATCGGATGACACTGCAAGAACCCGGGGGTTCCAAGCTTGAGTTCACTAGGATAGGAGAAACGCGGCGTTGATGTCTGACAGTCGAGTGAATAGCAAGACATTCCTCGACTTCGCTCGGAATGACAAAGGGCCTAGAATTCTGCGCTGCCCGGAGTACGGGCGAATGGGATCACGTCGCGGATGTTGGATACGCCTGTGATGAACATCAGCATACGCTCGAAGCCGAGGCCGAAGCCGGAGTGCGGTACGGTGCCGTAACGCCGCAGATCCAGGTACCATTTGTAATCGGCGGGGTCCATTTTGTGCCGGCGCATGTTCTCCTCCAAGACTTCGAGTCTCTCTTCACGCTGGCTGCCGCCGACGATTTCGCCGATTCCCGGCACGAGCAAATCCATTGCAGTCACCGTCTTTCCGTCATCGTTTAAACGCATATAGAACGGTTTGATTTCCTTCGGATAATTGAAAACCGTGACCGGGCAATTGAAATGTTTCTCGGTCAACCATCGTTCATGTTCCGATTGCAGATTTGATCCGTAGTCGATAGCGAACTCGAATTTTTCGCCGCTCTTTTTTAGAAGATCGACAGCGTTGCCATAGGTGATCCGTTGAAATGGCCGCTCGACGACAAAATCAAGTCGCGCAAATAACTCTCTATCCACGAACCTGGCGAAAAGTTCCATCTCTTCAGGGGAATGTTTGCGCGCATCTGCAATCAAATATTTAACAAATTCCTCTGCGAGATCCATGTTGCCGCTCAGATCGCAAAACGCCATCTCTGGCTCAATCATCCAGAACTCGCTCGCGTGGCGGGACGTGTTGGAGTTCTCGGCCCGAAACGTCGGACCGAAAGTGTAAACCTTGGACAAGGCCAGCGCGAACGCTTCCGCTTCCAATTGGCCGCTCACGGTCAAAAAAGTCGGCCGAGCGAAGAAGTCTTTCGCATAATCGATTTCGCCGTCCGTCCTTCGTTGCATCTTTTTCGCGTCCAGCGTCGTAACGCGAAACAATTCTCCAGCACCTTCGCAATCGCTGCCGGTGATGATCGGCGTGTGGACGTAAACAAAACCGCGCTCCTGAAAAAACTGGTGAACGGCAAATGCCAGGCGGCTCCGCACGCGAAAGACGCTACTGAAGAGGTTCGAGCGGGGGCGGAGATGAGCGATTTCGCGAAGAAATTCAGGCGTATGGCCCTTTTTCTGGAGCGGGTAGGAATCGTCGGCGGCTCCCATGATCTCGATCTGCTCGGCAATCAATTCCCATTTTTGTCCTTTGCCTTGCGACGTGACCAGCGTGCCAACTGCGCGAATGGATGCGCCCGTGCTCAGCCGTTGCACCGCCGCATAATTCGGCAACGAATTTTTCGTAATGATCTGAAGGTTGCGCAGGCAAGAGCCATCGTTCAATTCTATGAACGAAAAATCTTTCGAATCGCGCCGGGTCCGCACCCATCCCTGAACCAGAACCGAATCGATCAGTGCAGCGCTTTGCAAAGCATCCTTGATCGGAATCGGAGAAAGAGGCTTATCCATACATTTTGAAGCAGACGATCAACGTTCAACACCCAACCCGCCTTCGCAAGGCTACGGCGCGCCAGGACGCTCAATATTCACTTTTCAGTGCGGTGAGTGTGACTGGGTAGCGCACGCGTGCCGGCGAGCGCGTCCTCGCGATCGCGAACTTTTCCTGTCCGGTGCCAGCCGCCGCAAACTCTTAGGTCAAAGGAAAGTTCGTTTCGCCGCGACGCCAAAACCAGGTTGCCGCAGCGACCGCTACGCAGATCCCGGAGATCCGCGGCACAAGTTCACAGCTTTAACTCAGTGGCACCCAGTTGGCAGGTTGCTGCGGCGCTTTGGCGC
>QHNF01000295.1 GCA_003218345.1 Verrucomicrobiota bacterium
GAGCATCCGGATCATCGACAATCAACGCAAGACTTTTTGCCCTGGGGGGAACGTCCGTAATCTGCAAAGGCGGGCTGGTATCGGCGCCTTCGCATGTGAATTTTGATGGAATGTTTGCACCTTCGTGGAACGCAGAACTTGTGATCTTCATCTTGGCTCCTCCTGCAGCAAAGGAAACGATCGCCGCCATTACAATCGCCAATGCGCCGGCGATAATCGCTTTTTGCATTATTCGACCTCCGGTTGAAATCGCGTTACATCGAGAATGGCTCGACGAAATTGTTTCGCTGCGATGACTTCAAACGGACGTAAGATTCAAGAACAAATACTCGCGCTTCTTGGGTCGGCCAATTATCGGCCGCTGGACAAGAGCGAACTGGCGAAAGCGCTCGGCCGGAAGAGCGGCGTGCGCATGGGTTTGAACCAGGCGCTGCGCGACCTCGAGCGCGCGGGCGAGATCGCGCGGATTCGGAAAAATCGCTTCGTTCTGCCGCCTACAGCCGATCTGGTCGCTGGCAAGCTCCACATTCACCAGGCGGGATACGGATTCCTGATCAGCGAAAAACCGAGCGAGCCAGACATTTTCATCGCGGCGGAAAACACCGGGACAGCCATGCACGGCGACCGCGTGGTTGCTCGCATCTCGCGGGATGCGCCCTACGGACGCATCAAAGGACGGCGCGAAGGGCGCGTGATTCGAATCCTGGAACGCGCTCACGATACGATCGTCGGCACTCTGCAACATTCGCGAAATTTCTACTACGTGGTCCCGGATGATCCGCGGTTCGTGCACGACGTTTATGTGCGCCCCGAACGAGATCGCCAGCGGAAACCAGGCGCGATGGTAGGCGACAAAGTTGTGGTTCGTCTGGAAGCTTGGGAATCGCGCCACCTCAATCCAGAAGGCGAAATCATCGAAGTGCTCGGGCCGGCATCCGCCCCCGGCATCGACATGCTGTCGATCATCCGAAAACATCATCTGCCCACCGAATTTCCGGGAGACGTGTTGGATCAGACGGACCGCATTTCCGGAAAAATCGATGCGCAGCAACTCGACGGACGCGAAGATTTGCGCAAGGAATTTATCGTCACCATCGATCCGGATGACGCACGCGATTTCGATGACGCGGTTCACGTCGAGAAAACTGGGAACGGTTGGCGCCTCGGTGTGCACATTGCCGATGTTGCCGCTTACGTAGATCCGGAGAGCGCGCTGGATCGCGAAGCGCGCCGGCGCGGAAACAGCGTTTATCTGCCCGACCGCGTGATACCGATGTTGCCGGAGCGTTTGAGCAATGGCGTTTGCAGTCTCAATCCCGGAGTCGATCGGCTCACGCATTCCGTATTTATTCACTTTGACAAGAATGGAATCGCGAAAAGTGCGCGCTTTGCCCGCAGCGTAATTCGCAGCGCGCACCGGCTCACATACAAACAGGCCTACGCGATTTTGACGTCCCCGCCCCGCGACCGGTTAGGCGAACGGCTGCACCTTGCCTGGGAACTCGCCGTGTTACTGCGGCAGAAACGATTCGTGAATGGCGCGCTCGACCTCGATTTTCCGGAAGTAAAGGTCTCGCTCGATAAGGAGGGTTATCCGGTAAAACTGGAGCGCGTTGAGAACGATGAATCGCACCAGTTAATCGAAGAATTCATGCTGGCCGCAAATGAGGCTGTCGCGCGTGAGCTAAAGAAGCGCGCAATTCCCACGATCTATCGTGTTCACGAAAATCCAGAGCTAGAAAAACTGGCCGAGTATCGAGAATTTGTTCTCAGCTTCAATTACAGGGTTGGCGATCTAACCCATCGCGCCGAGCTGCAGCGACTGCTAGCCTCCATCCGTGGAAAGCCGGAAGAGCAAGCTCTTAAGATTGCTCTGCTCAAAAGTCTGAAACGCGCGCGTTACGCTCCACAGCCGCTCGGCCATTACGGATTGGCCAAGGCAAATTACTTACATTTCACAAGTCCGATTCGGCGTTATGCCGATCTGGTTGTGCATCGTGCGCTGGGCAGGGTTGGCGCGCTGCGCCGACCGAACGCCGCAGCGCGGCGTTCCTACGATCATGATATGAGCGAGATCGCATCGATTGCGGAGCACATTTCAATCACGGAACGAACCGCAGCCGATGCGGAGATCGATGCTGCGCAGATGAAAAAGCTCGAGTTTTTCCAACGACAGCTCGATGAGCGGAATCCGCAGATTTTCCGCGCCGCAATTATCGACGTCCGTAATTACGGACTGATGGTGGAATTGCCAGATGCTCTTATCACTGGTCTTGTCCATGTCTCCTCGCTGATGGACGACTTCTACGCGTTTGAGCCCACTCGACGGCAACTGATTGGCAGGCGATCACGAAAACGATTTAGCATAGGCGATAACGTGCGCGTTTTCGTAGCGCGGGTCGATGCATTCAAACGTCAGATCGATTTCGCAATTGCGCTTACATCCGAAGCATCGAGAAAACCCCACCGCACGAGAGCCATCCGGCATGGCCCACTCGCACGTTGAAAACGCTCGCGCTTGATCATCGGAAAGATGGTCGAGCTGGACTCATCTTGGCGAGTGATGTTCTTCGCGCGTAACCTGAGGTTACTTGAATCGTGGCGGACAAACTGAGCAAACAGCCCGAGAACGCGCTCGGACAGTGGTATGTAGACACAAGCTGCGCATTGTGCCGTCTTTGTCTCGAGGAAGCGGCGAATCTCATCACTTACAACCGCGACGAAACTGCTGTTCATTTTTTTAAACAACCGGAAACTCCCGAAGAAACTGCCGCCGCAGAGCGCGCGATAGAAGTTTGCCCGACGCT
>QHNF01000044.1 GCA_003218345.1 Verrucomicrobiota bacterium
ATATTGATGTCCTGCGCGTACCATCGGTCGAACCACATCGCTGTACGATAATACCTGATTGCCCTTTCCGCAGCGCCTTGAGCCTGCGCAATGCAGGCCTTGGTAAAATAATGCTCGCCGATCAGCGACGGGGTTAACAGAATAATAACTACCCCTGTTGGAATTAAGCTCAGCGCCAGCGCCCTTACTCTTTCACCCGCAGGAAGCCGCGCGATTAAAGAGATCGCAATCAATAACGATCCGATCCCAAAACAATACCATCCAAGACCGAGGAAAGAATACGCGGCGAGAAAGCGGTCCCAAATGGTATCAAATTCGAACTTCTTCGAATACGTTTCAGCGGTACCATAATTCACGGGGAGGTAAGTCTTTGTAAAACCTCTGATCATCGAGAGCTCTTGGGTCTCGGCAACGAGCCGGCCAAGCAAAGCCGGCTGCTGAAAAGCAATCCGGCATGGCGCTGCCATCCATAACGTGATTAGGAGGGCGGCCGCAGCCAGCGCAGGAAGTGTGGCGGAACGCCAAACCAAAACAATGCCAATCGTTAGAACAGCGATTCCGCCTATTCCGTAGGAGAGAAGAGAAAAGTGTGGAATGACTTCGAGGTTTCGCAGGAGGGGCACCTGCAAGCCGACAGGGTGACGGCTGAAAGGAAAATTGACCCATTTCAGGATTGCCGAAGCAAAAACCAAAACACTGCCCACGATCAGTAACCAATGCGTCATCCAAAAGCGCGCGGCTGCATCGGCTAAAACTAGAGCACGGCTCGTTAGTTTCATGTGTCACGTCTAAGCTTCCTTGTCCAAGATTCAATGAAGGGCGAGACAAAGCCCATCCCTTCACGGACGTGATGCAGCTCTTTGCTTGAAAAAGTCTTTAGAGCGAAAAGCACGATGATGTAAACGCTTATCGCAAGTGCGGCGACACCGAGGCGCGCAACGATGGAGGGCGTGCCTTGCCCGGAAAAGAGAACAGCACACATGATTGCTCCTGCCAAAAGCGGTCGCCATATTGTGCTGGCGATGTGTGCCGGAAAACCGAGTCGCGCCAGCTGCACTATCCAGATGCTGACGGTCACAGTTTCAGCGCAAACAAATGCAATCGCCGGACCGATAAATCCAAAGAGAGGTATGAGAAGAAAAAGGAGGAGAAGGCGCAGACCAGATCCGACACATGTACTGACGAGAAAACGCTTCTGCTGGTCAAGCGCTGCGAAAAGGTATTGGAAGAGAGTCGAAAGAAAGAATGGGATCAGGCCCAAGCCAAGAAGCTGCATGGCTGGAATGGCCGGCAAATATTTTTGCCCCAGCGCTAGTCTAAGGATTGGTCCAGTCCACGCCATGAAAAACGAGGCCATAGGAATGCTGATGAGCAGAAAGAATTTGAGACTCATCCGGTAGACTTCTTCAAATCGGGTGGGAGTGAAATGGGCGGTGCGGGAAAAGAGTGGGAACAGGGGCAACGATAAGCTTTGTGGGATCATCCGCAGAGCCATACTAATTCGATAAGGCCCGCTGAATAATCCGACAGCGGTGAGATTGGAGAACCATCACGCCCGAGATGACCCAGATAAGCGAGAAGGTGGCGCCGGCCACCGGCACAAAACCTTCGCGGTCCTTCGCCACTTCGCGGATCAGCATCCGAGGCAATCCGGAGTCGGCGATGTTGTTAACGAACATGGCAAAGGCCAGGACAAAGGAATACTCGCCGAATTCTCTAACGCTGACCGCGCGAGCGATGATCAGGATTGTGGCCAGATAAACGAGGCCACCGATCAGCGAACCGCCAATTCCAAAAAAAGCGTTTTTTACAATCCGCTGCGACTGCTTCATGGAAGCCACTTCCACGTGCCGCCCATCGCCTTCTGCAGCTCGGCGTAAAGCAGGAGCAGCCTCGCTCGATGTATCTCCACCTCCTCCTGCTTACCGACAAGTGCCAGCTCCGCGTCAATTGCAGTCAATGGTGGCGCGATGCCCTGCTGCTGTTGAGATTGAGCAACGCGCAGATCCCGGTCGAGTTTCCCGGCCTCTACCCCCAGGTCAAGAATCCTTTCGCTCACTGTATAGATTTCCCGATAAATTCTGACGAGATCACTGGCCAGATCATTGCCAACAGCGCCCAGCTGGGCTTGCTCCGCGTTGTAAGTGTCCCTGCGCGCGCGCGCAGTATCAAGTTGGGCCCCGAAGTCAAAGATCGGGATGTCGACAGTGACTCCACCGACAAAGAGGTGGGCATCGCTGCTAAAATCGCTGACATCGACCGCTGACCCATGCAGCCTGACGGAGGGATAGAGTCGAAAATTTTCCAGCCGGTAATCCTCCTTTGCCTTCTTGATGTTTGCAATTTGCACTTGAAGCGACGGATGTCGGGCAAGCATCGTGTGAAACAACTGTGCCGCGTCCGGCGGCGCAGGCGGCTGTGGAAGTGTGCTGTCCAGGCGGATGTGGGCCGAGGATGGCAGGCCTAGAAGCCGGGCCAGCCCTAAGTAGCCTGCCGTGGCTTGCTCGTGAATCGTTTTCGAAAGAGATCGAGCGCTATTGAGCTGTTTTGTGACAACCTCGACATCGATCGGAAGGAGCAATCCCTTCTGCTGTTCTTCTCTGTGGATATCGACAGATCGCTCCAGCAGAGCTACTCTACGGTCGGACGGCTCCGCGCGGTTCTCCGCTGAAACGGTGTTAACGAAGACTTGCGTGAGTCGATAGATGACGTCCTCGCGAGTAAGATTGGCGGTCCAGGCGAGCGCGTTTCTTTGCGCTCTCTTAACCTCGACGGCCGGCGCATCATTGAATCCAAAAATACTCCCATCCTTAAAAAGGGGATACTCGAGCTTAAGGCCAAAAACACCTATCCCGGCGAGATTCACGTGCTTGTTCGCAGTGATTCCGCTTCCACTTGTCCCAGCGTTCACAATGCCAAACTTGCCAGTCCGATCGCCCGAAAATGCCTCCCCAGTGGCTGATCCAGTCAGGTTTGGCCAAAGTGAGGCCTGGGCGGCGCGAATCTCCTCACCTGCTGCCAGCAAATCGAAGCGAGTGGCTTCCAGTTTAGGACTTTCTCCCAACGCAATAGCGATGCAATCGCGAAGCGTGAGCGGATGTCGTGGAAGGTTTGGCCCGTAAGTCCTTACTTCTCCTGCTTGCAATCTCGAAGATAAGATTAGCAATAGGGTTGCTAGGAGGCCAATCGAGCTACTTTCCAAAAACAGATTTCGATGTGGAGTGAACTTTGTCATTTTCTTTTAGGTAGAGTTGACCGACTGTCACGACTTTTTCCCCTTCGTTCAGCCCGGATGTTACTTCAGTCATGGCGTTGGCCACAATGCCTAAATGCACCTTGCGCGTAGTCACATGCCCGCTGCGGTCAACAACAAACACCGAGGCTTGGTCCCCCGACGGATTCAGTATTGCCACGCTAGGTACGGCGGTCACATCTTTAGCAGTGCGACGGATATGCGCGAACCCCGATAACCCGGGCTTCAAGCGATAATCTTCGGCACGCAGCGTTAAAGGCACTTCGTAAATTTCCTTGGCAGCCTTGATGTACGGGCGATTTTCAATTTGTATGTAGACAGTGAAAGTGCGCGTCACAGGGTCGATGTTCGGATCGATCTTAAAGACGTTGCCCTGAAAGGTTTCAGCCGGAAAGGCCGGGAAAGTGACTTCGGCTGGAAGACCCAGCTGCACCGAATGAATTTTCTCTTCCGTAACCTTGGCCGCCATCAACACTTTGTCGATTGCTCCAAGTTTCATCACAATCTGATCATTATGCGTGATCTCATCCGGATTTACAAGCCGCTCGAGCACGATGCCTTCAATGGGAGCTCTCATCTGGACGCGTTCAAGCGCGATCTCCGCCTCGCGGAGGCCCATGGTTGCCTTGGCCAGCTGTTCGTACGCATCGGCAAGCGCAATCTCTGCTTTCTCCAAATCGAGTGGCGTGCCCATATGCTGTTTTTCGAGAGCTGTGTAGCGTTCGACTTGGCGCGTTTCGTTTTTGATTTTGATATTACTCGTTTCAACAAACTGGCGATTAGCATCGAGTGTTGCCTGAATTAACCGATCGTCCCAGCGAACAAGGAGGTCGCCCTTTTTAACGATATCGCCAATCCACACAGGGACCTCGAGGACTCGAGCAGTGATCTGCGTCGTGAGTTGGACGGTGTTGAATTGCTGCACTGTGCCACTACCTCCGATGACTTCTTCCAGCGTTTGTCTGCGCACCGGAACGCTCTCCACGGGCGACGGCGCATGCACGATACGAGCCTTCCTAGTATCAGTGGAAATGAGGTGCAAAACGGTCTTGAACACTAAAAAACCGAGCAAACAGCAGACGACCGCGAACACAATCCAATAGAAACGTTTCGGCGGAGGGGCAGCGAATTCCTGGCGCCTCGTGGAAAGCGCATCGCGCTGCGGGTTTTGCACGCCATGGACGATGGGCCGTGCCGATATATTAGCGGTTTCTTTCATTCGATTGCATCGGGGTTGGAGTTGTAGACAGCGCGCACCGGCGTTTTGCACTGGTGAGGCATGGCACGACCTTTCTGATGTCGTATCCACAATACGATCAGAGCTGCAGTGATTACGCCGAAGATCAAAAGCTCATAAACACTCGATTGGAGGTTTTCCATGCTGAATAGCGCCGCGAAGTCTTTATGTTTGACCCCGACGAAGAGTACCAATGGCGAGCCGAAATCCTTTCTCCACGGCCAGAATAGAGGAGTGTCAGAGGCAGTGGCATTCCAACCGAGCTTCGTCCCAGTGCACAGATCAATGAGAAGATGTGAGCTGTATGCCAAAAAATAGAGACCGGCGCTTCGCCAAAAACTGGCAGCTATCCGCCACACGCAGCTCACAGCAAGTGCGACAAAGACAGCCGCTGCGAGGCTATGGGTAAAGCTGCGGTGCAGGCCGAAGAGAAAATCGATGTCAGCGAAGTTTGCAATCAACACTAGCAAGAGCAGCTGCGGTAGATATTGGCGGCAGGCGGTGACGAGGCGCATCTTCGAACGGACGGTTAGGAGCAGGAATGTCCAAAAGCCCGCGAAAGTGTGTGCTACTGGAGACGCCACCGGGTAAAAAAACTCAGGATTGCAACTGCGCGGACGCATGATGTTCTGGTTGGGTATCGTCAGGCTGCGACTCGCCGAGCAGGCCGTCGTAAATGCGCTCGATCCGCTGGCATATCCTTCGCCAATCAAAATTGTTAATGACAGTTGCGCGGGCGTTTGCTCCAAGCCTGGCAGCGAGCTCGCGATCCTGCAGCAATGTCACAATCCCACTGCCAAGCGCCTCGCAATCGTGATTCGGCACAATGAATGCATCGTGCAAGTGGCGCAGGCCTTTGGCCGCGCCTTCAAAGCAAACAATCGGCTTTCCTGCCAGCATGTAGTTCAACAGCTTCACTGGATGCCCCGGGCATTCCGGGCGCGAAATCACTGTCACGTCGGCGAGCGCCAGATAGCTCGGCAAATCCTCGAGCGAATGGGGCGCGATCCACGTAATGGAATCAGCAATACCGAACCGCTCTGCTGCCTTTTTGTGTTCTCTTTCATGGGATTCGGAGACCAGCGGACTTACCATCACCAGCAGGGCATCTGGTAGCTGCTTTGAAACGACCGCGAACGCGCGAAGCAAATAGTCGATTCGCTGGAAGGCATTCAAGACCCCCGTATACATGACGATCGCGCGGCCACTAATTCCGTGACGGCGACGGATCTTTTCTGGATCCGCGTTGTCGAACATTTCCGGAACGATGCCCGCTGGGATCATATCCACTTTGCGGTCGGCGATTCCGCGCTTCACAAACCATTGCTTCAGCTCGGGCGAGACTGCTGTGATGTGATCCGGGAAAATTGGAACAAACCAATCCAGAGAGCGCGCAATTGCGCGGGCAAGCCAGGCCGGACGAATGAAACGGTATCCCGCCAGCTCGTCAGACATCAGGTTCACAGCATTGTAAAGCATTGGACGGCCGGTCATCCATTTTACCATTACGCCAATCAGTGCGCCTTCATAGTTGTGCGCGTGAATAATATCGATCTGTTCGCGCTTAATGACGCGGCGGAGCAATCGAAGAAGGGCTAGATCTTCCCGGAATTTCTGCGGCGAGGGCCCCACCTTGGCGTTCCTCTCAGGCCGAAATGGCCCCGTTCTGTGAAGCTTAGCGTGGCCGACGGCGATGTCGGTCTGGCCCGTCTGATAGGTCACAATGTGTACTGAATGTCCCATCTGCGAAAGCGTATCGGACATCTCCCGGATGCTTGCGGCTGATCCGTGATTAGCGGGGAATGGACAGGCGGCCACCATGGCGATCGAATAGCGCTCCGCTCCGTTCCGCGGATGTGACGCCGTTTTGCTCATGTCGTGATAGTAACGGCCGACGGTTTCGCGACGACTAAGGCGTGTTGCAATTGCCGGCAGCGAAAACGAATCGGATGCGCCTTGGTCAAGCACATGAAACCGGTTATAGGCGGGAAAAAGAGCGTGATACTCCTTTTGCGTTCGAGATCAGGACGAATCATTTGAAACATTTGCTTTAGCAGATCGATTTATTCGACATAGCCTAGAGCCCGAAGGCGTTCTTCAACTTTGGCTGACTCCTCATCAGTGTAGCCGCTCGGACGATCTGGCTCTGAGACGCCGGAAGCATCGCCAGCTTGGACGGGATGCGCGGTAAGGAAATCCGCTCGGAAGGCGTTCGTTAGAACTTTGCCGTCCATATCTTCAGGCACAGGCACACCGAGCAGGTAAAGGAGCGTTGGAGCGAGATCGATGAGCTGCGCGTTTTCAATCTCCGACGCAGCTTTCAAAGCCGGCCCACGGCCAATCAAGATTCCGTTAAGCCGGTGTGTGCCGCCCCATTCGCTATCTCCTGATGGACGATGCTCACGAATCATTACCGGTGGTTTGCGCTTGTCCTTTCTAAAACTTGGCTGCGTCGAGAAAAGGCTGTCTTCGCTCCACCAGTCTAGAATGAGGTCGGCGCATTCCTCGGAAAATGGGCCATTGAAGATCTCGTCGCGTCGATAAACTCGGGCGATTATCGGCTTGCCGGTGCGCGGGTCCTTAAGTTCCCCTAATTTCTCAATGATAAAGTCGATCAAGGCATTGTACTCTGCTGGTTCCACGATTCCGGCAGGTTTTACCCCTTTTAAGTTGATCCAGATGCTTGGGGGCGAGGCGAGTACTTCGCTGCAATATGCTTTGCTGCGACTCCAGTCGATGTATTGAAACGATGTGTAAGCGAGTTCCGCTTTTTTCCTCAGAGTAGGAAATGCTTCCGCAAGAAGACTCTTCTGACGCGACGAGAGCGACTTACGCAGAAACGAAAACGCCCCTCGCAGAACAGTCGCGCCTATCTTGCGCAGAAATTTTCCTTGTCGACCGCCGGCTCCGCTCTTGCTGTAGTGCAGTAGGCCAAGTTGCTGCAGGTAACGGTTTAGAAACACGGTGCGATCAACGACCGGACCGCCACCGTGATCGGAAACAACCAAAACAGTCGCGTCTGCTGGAAGCTTCTCGATTATCTGTCCGGTCACGGCATCCAATCGTTCGTACACCTCACGCACTGCATTTCCAAAACGAGCTTCGGCTTTTGGGTCATGAAGAAAATGACTGCGGTCCATGTACTGCCAGAAATAGTGCTGCACAGTGTCAATCGACATGAAGACAAACATCATCACGTCTTGCGGATGGTGTTCCAGAAGGTAAAGAGCGACCGCGGCCCACTGCCGGTCGATTTTCTCCATTTCGGCGAGCACTTGAGCGCGCCGCCGGTCGGTGGACATGAATCCCAGGAACCGGACATCGTGATCAATCTTGCCGAAATGATCGACCAGTTCGCGTTTAAGTGAGGGCGGATGGACGAACCGACTGTTCGCAGAGGGTGTATCCAAACCGGAGATTTGGAACCCGTTCAACGTCTCAGGCGGATACGTAAACGGAATGTTCATAGTGCCCACGGAAAACCCAGCAGTATTGAGCAGCTTCCAGATGGTAGGTGAGCGGCGTGAACCGCCATTGGCGTAATTCATCGCGTAACCGTCCGCTTCAGTTTCGACAAAATGAAAGACGCCGTGCTTACCAGGATTCTTGCCGGTCATGAATGATGTCCAAGCCGGTGGAGTAATTGGCGGAAGAACCGACTGAAGGGATCCGGCCACACCTGCTCTCATCAAGTTTGCAAGGTTCGGCATGCCACCTTCGGCAATCCAGGGACGGATGAGTGTCCACGTCGCTGCATCCAAACCTATGATGACTACCTTCGGGTGTTTCTTCACTTTGCAATGAGGGTTGTGAACGGAGCGGCCAAATCGGTATTGGCCGCTGATGAGTCAATCTCGCCGAACGAATCAGCAAAAGAACATGCCAACGCCGTGCCCTCCATATCTTGCGGAACTGGTAAGCCGTACAATCGCAAGATTGTTGGCGCGATGTCTGTGATTCGCAGCCCTTCGATTTGACGGCCACCGGGAATCCCGTCGCCCGCCGGATGCAACAGGAATATTCCATTCTCGGCATGGTTAGCGCCATCGGGGCCCGTGTCGTTCTTGAACGTGTGTATCTGCCCGCCGCCGACAGTACCGACAGAACGCCAGTAAAGATCGCCGAAATACACGATGAGGTCCGGCGCCACACCGCGCACTTCTCTATACAATTGTTCCGGCCGAAAAACTTTAGTCCCGATTTCCCGTCCATTTTCATCGGGGATGGTTTTCAGTCCCGCGGCCAATTCCTCCCTGATGTTTTCGTATTCTTCAGGCGCAATCGTTCCGTTTGGCTCGCGGCCCGCCACATTCAGAAAAACACGCGCGTAATAGCCGCCGTCCCCCCAAGCTTTAGTTCGCGACCAATCAATCTTAGCTTTCGCGAGCGGTACCGGGTTGGCGGGTTCTTCGGCTAACGAGAGGTAGCCGTTTGCAATTAGCCATTCGTTTACGCAGATGCCGCCGTCCATGCGCTTGGCACCGTGATCGGACACAACGAGCACAACCGTCGCATCATCGGCGAACGTGAGCAAGCTGCCAATTTCACGATCCACTTCTTGGTAATAGTCGTGAATTGCGCTCTCGAATTTATTGCCGGGGGCGTAAAGGCGATGCGCTGGATCCATATCATCCCAAAACGCATGATGAATTCGGTCGACGCCCATTTCGACCATCATAAAAAAATCCCACTCTTCGTTTGAAAGAAGATGCCGCGCGACTTGGAACCGCTTACGGGTCATCTCATAAATGTCGGCCAACACCTTGGGTTTATTACCGGAGCGGAAATCGCGTACGTCCACAACGTATTCGCCGACGAGACTCGCAATTTCGTCTTTGAGCTCGGAGGGATATGTGTAATTGCAGGTGATATCGGGAGTCAGAAAATCTCCGATCAAAAATCCGTTGAGTGGTCGAGGCGGATATGTTCCGGGTACGCCAATGACAATCGAGCGCTTCCCACTTCGCGAAAGAATGTCCCAAACCCGGTCCTCTTTTATAGCGAGGGAATTTGCGATCGAGTATCGGTCGTATGAGTGATCAGCTCGGTTTCGAAAGCCGTAAACTCCAAGTGTGCCCGGGCTCTTGGATGACATCATCACCGACCATGCCGGCACTGTGATAGGCGGGTCGCACGAACGCAGCGGTCCGTAGAACCCATTTCGACAGAGACGCTTCAAGTTTGGCAAATCATCAAGCCAGCGATCAAAAACCAACTCAGGCGCGGCGCAGTCCAGTCCTATCACCATAACTCGTGACCGCGTTCGTTTGCCAGGAACACGAACGCCTCCATCGCGCGCGGATTCAGGAGAAGACATGTTTTTCGGGTCGAACATCGCTATGGCGAATCTTTGCTCACAGGATCTGCTAGGTCTGCTAACGTTAGAGAGGTCGGAGCTTCCTCAATCGCGGAATAGAGTCCCGCCTGGTTGGGCTCAACTCGGCGAAGCTTCCGCCAAAGCCGACAAAGTTCACGAAATGCCTTGATGATAACGCGAGGGTTGGCGCCGGACGGTTTTCCATAAGTTCTCGGGAAATGATTTACTTTTACCTGGTGTATGCGCATTCCAAGTCGTGTCGCCTGCGCAAGGATTTCGGTATTCACCATCGCGCCAACGCACCTGATTTGCACGTGGTCAAAAACTGAACGCCGGAACAGCTTGAAAGCGCAATCGATATCTCGAATTTTGATGCCCAGCACTAGCCGCACCAGTACATTCCATCCGAATGCGTTTATAC
Source organism: Verrucomicrobiota bacterium (assembly GCA_003218345.1). Taxonomy (GTDB): domain Bacteria; phylum Verrucomicrobiota; class Verrucomicrobiia; order Chthoniobacterales; family UBA10450; genus Udaeobacter. Next base: position 10,229 of record QHNF01000044.1, read on the forward strand.
GGCGGTAAAATGGATCGTGTCGCTTAGCGCGGTAACCCGCGACAATCTCATAGTCCTCCGACCAACAGATTAGTTGCTGAAGCTCGCGAAGATCGAACTGCCCATCAGAATCCGAGAAGAAGATGAGGTCGTACTTAGCTGACATTATTCCGCTTTTAAGCGCTGCGCCGTATCCCCTGTTCTGGGCGTGGCGAATCACCTCAACTTCCGGGTATCGAGCTTTCAAGTCCTCACAGACCAGAGCGGTGGTATCAGTACTGCCATCGTCCACAACGATGATCTCCCATCTCGTGGCGATCTTGGGAAGAATCTCCCTAATTTCTTCTACTGTGTGCCCAATGTTGGCTTCCTCATTGAATGCTGGAAGAACTACAGATAGATTACCCATCTTTTTAACAATCCTCTCCAAATTGGTTTTATTCGCAGTTGAGCCTAAACACCGTACCCAACCAAGGCAAGCGTTTGGGCACGCCACCTAGATTGATCGCGCCGTAAAACTAAACCGGATGCCCCGCGAATCGGCACAAACATCAAAGCTGGACGCGCGATGGAATGTAACCTCCAAGCTTGCCAAAAAGTTGCGCGGAATTGATCGCATCTCGCGACGTGCCGTGACTGGCCGCCGCGCATTGGTCATTGAGCGTTGAGCGTTTGCTGCCTACCTTCAGCAGAGAGTCGTTCGCCTGCTTGAAAACAACCACGACATATTTAGGGCCTTCGCCGGCCTTCCGTTTTCGGCCGCCCTGGTATTTGAGGCCGTGGTTTTATGTTCCCGTCGGCATCGTTGCGGTGCTGATCGTTGCTTTAGCTGTTTTCGTTTCCAGTCTCATCGCCGATCTCAAAGCGCAGGCCAGAACGTTCGATCTAAACAAGCTCGAACAGATGGAATCGGCCAGCGTCATTTTAGATCGGAACGGCAAGATCTTTGGCCAAATTTACGTGGAGAACCGCGAGACGGTTCCTTACGAGCAGTTGTCTCCTGATCTCATCAACGCAGTCGTTGCGGTCGAAGACGCGAAATTTTATCAGCATCACGGGTATGATTT
>QHNF01000301.1 GCA_003218345.1 Verrucomicrobiota bacterium
AAGATTATCGAGCACGCGCACTTTCCAGCCCTCACGCAACAGCAGATCCGTAACATGCGAGCCAATTAGGCCCGCGCCACCGGTCACAAGCGCGCGCTTTTCCATGCTTTCCTTGTAGCACAAGCGCGCCGCTTGTGACCCGTTAATTTCGCCAGCCGGATACTAGCGCGCCACACCTACGCCGGCCAGATGCGACGGCGGCCTTCGCGCTTGACGATCTCCGCTAGGAATTTTCGTGTATTCGGTGCGATCCCGTAATCGCTGGAGGTGTTTTCCCCAAGTAATTCACTGCACAATCGCTCTAATTTTGCCCAATCATCGACGTCGTAGCCGGCTGGCAACAATTTCACTTCCGCTCCAATCTGGGCTGCACGTTGCAACGTCTGATCAAGCACACGTTCTGTGCTCCAGTCGATTCGTTCGAACATTTCGCGATGCAGTTTTTTGAGCCCGATCAAATAGTAGCCACCGTCGTCGGAAGGGCCGAGGACAATGCGATCTCCCGGCAACTGCAGGAGTTCTACCGCCTGCGAAAAACTCTCGGCCGGAACGGTCGGGCTATCTGAATTAATCAGACAAACGGAAGCGAATCCGACTTTGAACAAATCTTCGGCCGCAAAAATTAAGCGATCACCAAAATTGTGGCCGCGCTGCGCAATGAGAAAAAACTCTTCCGGCAAGATATTTTCATACGCCGCCTCGGCGCCCGTCGGAGTGTAAACGCCGACGCCGCGGGCGATTCGCTCGGTAGCTGCTTGACTGCCTGCCGCGCCATCTACAGGGCGCCGGCTGCAGGTGCGCGCGGTTTCTCCAATCGCGGTGGAAATCGCAGCCGCTATGTCGCGTAGAAATGAACTGTTCAGTTGTGCGGCTTCATCATGCGTAAGCGGCGGGACGAGACGCGTCTTCACCTCTCCCGCCCGCGGGGCTTTGGTCATCACCGCCAGTGCGCAGGAACCGCCATCGATATCGGCCAGCCTGTTTGAGTCAAGAACGCGATGAACGATCTTCATCCGGCCTGTTGGCTGCAGTTTCAACCCTTTTCACAGAGCGCGTATTGATAGCGCCCTTCCTGCCAGATCCTAATATTTTTCCATGGTTGTGTTGGGAAGAGATTCTCGAACGCGCGACGAGAAAATACTGTCGCCTTGTAGGGTTCGCGATAACCGTTCTGGGATCGATTTAATCCAGCCAACAGCCACATGGCGAAAAGCGGAATCGATGCCCGAAAGGCGTAGCGCGGTTCGGCAATGAAACAACGCCCGCGTGGTTTCAGGACACGGTACATTTCGGCGATGCCTCGATTTTGTTCCGGCAAAATAGTGAAGAGCCGCGAAGCGAGGACGATATCAAATTCTGCGTCGCTGTAGGAAAGCTCCAGAGCGTTGATTCGTCTAAAACGACAATTGTTTAGCCCCAGCGCGCCAGCTCGCTCTCGGGCCCATCGCAGCTGGCTTTCGGAACGATCAACTCCGGTGATTAACATATCAGGAAACCGTTCGGCCAAGCGACAGGAGTAGAACCCCGGTCCACAGCCAAGCTCGATCAGTTGTGTGCCCGGGCCAGGCCGCCCCTCTGGCCAAAGCGCCGTAATGATTCGCTTAGTATCATCTCGGAAAAGATGCTCCCGGCAGAACACATACACCCAAGCGACACGTTCAAAGAGACTGTCGTAGTCGCGCTCGCTGGTTTGTAAGACTGAAACGTTGAGTGATGATGGCGTTTCAATTTTAGCAGGAGTGGAAGTTGTCGCATCCGGCGGCATTTTTTAGCTCCGGTGAAGCGAAGGATTGATCGGGCGATGGAAGAAGTTGTTCACAATCAAATGATGATTTGTAAATTTAGTTTGAGTCTTGCCTTCTTCTCCTTCGTGCCAATAACGTTGATCGGCCGCCCCGTCGACCACCAGCGTAATCGCTCTACTAATGAAGTGTTGATAACGTCCGTGGCGGGAGTCGATAAAGCATCGTTCCCTTGAGGAGACGAAACTTATTTAGGGTTATTCGAACTTGTTGGCTTCTTACTGTGCCATAATTTAACAAAGCAGAATGCGGATTCGGAAACTCATCGTTGCCGCGGGTATGTCGCTACTGTTCGTGTCTACGTATTCCGCAGCAAAAAGCGAGGCTGCCGAGCCGTCCCTTTGGAAGATCCAGAAACTGCTAGCCTCAAAAAAGTACGTCGATCTTACGCACGAATTTGCGCCTGGGATCCACCACTGGCCAGGCTTTCCGGACGAAACGCGTAAAACGATTTACTGGTATGACAAACGACCGGACACTCTGGGTGTCGGTTTTTTCTCTGAGCTGTTTACACATGTCAGCCAATGGGGGACTCACGTCGATCCGCCTGCTCATTTCATCAAAGGGTTGCGCACGGTCGATCAGATCGATCCCAAGGAAATGATCGTGCCCCTGGTGGTTGTTGATGTACATGAAGAGGCTGCAAAAAATCCAGATTACACACTCTCGCTCGATCGCGTGAAGAAATGGGAAAAAGATTGCGGGCAAATAGCCGCTGGCGCATTCGTGGCGATGCGGACCGATTGGTTGAAGCGCTGGCCCGACGCAGCGAGAATGGAAAACAAAGATGGGAACGGTGTTGCCCACTATCCAGGCTGGAGCTTGCCCGTTCTAAAATACCTTTATGAAGACCGTAAAATCGCCGCGTCCGGGCACGAACCAACGGATACCGATCTTGGAATCGCCACGACAAAGGACGATTACTCGCTGGAAACTTACGTGCTGAGCACCACCACTATCAGATCGAGCTGCTAACGAATCTCGATCAAGCTCCCGAATCCGGCGCAATTGTGGTGGTCAGTTTTCCAAAACCTAAAGGCAGCTCAGGATTCCCTGCACGGGTGTTTGCGATTCTGCCGTAATTTGACGCACACGCCGCGCTACAATAATCG
>QHNF01000296.1 GCA_003218345.1 Verrucomicrobiota bacterium
TTTCCTGATACAGTCAGTCGTTTGGCGAAATTATGAAAAAACAGCCGACCATCCCGCCAGTAGACGAACAAGCACCTAGCACGTCGTAATCGGATCCTCCGCTGCCGCATCTGTTTCGGTTGACGCAGTATACTTGCAGGACAGCATCAAAATCGGCTTACAGATTTATTGGGCGTGATGCGGATCGGTGGCGATTTTCTCGAGACTCTCTTTAACGCTTTTCAGGTTCAGATCGAGTTCTGGATGCGCATCAGTAACTTTTTTGAGGTCCGCGAGAGCTTTGTTTGCGCGCTCGTCGATTCTCGTTTTGGCAGGTGGTTGATTGTTAGGCATAGTTGTTATCCTCCTCGTCGAGCAACGAAGCCCCATTCAAAATCCCACGCTTCAAAGTCGTTCTGAAGAGAATACTCATGGAATTGACCGAATGTCAATCGCCGCTCGAATCGCGCAGAATTACGCAGGTCAACTGCCCGAAATCGTCCGAATGTCGTAACGCTGCCTCACAAACGAAACGACTATTCGCTCTGATCCGCAACGCAATGATCCTGCCGCATGCCCAGCCAGCGAGATCTTTCGTCCGATCGGATTCACGGCGAGCAATTCGAGATTTTCGCGTGCGACGGGGTTCCCTAGGAAGAACGTGCAACTCCGCAGGGATTAAACCGAAACCCGACAAATTGACTAACAGCGGCTAACGAATCCGACTGTCGAGTCTCGACACGACGGCCTATTGTCCGTATGATCGCTCTAGCAAAAGGGGATGGTTGAACACGCAAAACACATCCGCCGGGACGAAGCCGGATCTCCCGCTCGAGATCGCGCACCTCTTGTTAGTCGATGTGGTGGGTTATTCGAAACTGCTCGTCAACGAGCAGATCGAAGTTCTCCAGGAATTGAATCAGATCGTGCGAAATACGGAACGTTTTCAAGCAGCGGAGGCAAGCGGCAAACTCAGTCGAGTGCCGACAGGCGATGGGATGGCGCTCCTTTTCTTTCAGAGTCCCGAGGAACCAGTGCGATGTGCTCTCGAGATTAGCAGGACCCTGCAAGATCATCGCCACATCCAGATAAGAATGGGGATTCACAGTGGCCCAGTCAATAGAGTCATCGATGTGAATGACAAAACGAACTTTGCGGGATCCGGAGTAAATGTCGCGCAACGTGTGCTGGAGTGTGGCGATGCCGGACATATTCTCTTGTCCGGACATGTGGCGGACGATTTGGCCGATTACCGGCATTGGCAGCCGTACTTGCACGATCTGGGCGAGTGCGAGGTGAAGCACGGGCTGCGCCTACACCTCTTTAACCTCTACAGAGATAACCTTGGCAATCCACAGGTCCCTGAGAAGCTCAAGCGTGGGAAAAGACCAAAGCAGGCGTCCACGGTTAGGCCAATTACCTCTCCCGGTTGGCCCAAGATCGCACTTAGAGTGACTTTGCTTGTGTCCGCTGCCGTCTTAGTGATCAGCTCCTTGATTTTTTTCCATCGGACATCACTCTTGCGGACTATATCGGCCCGTCCCGAAACAGCACCTATCAGTTGGCCAACTGCTATCCCTGAGAAGAGCATCGCCGTTCTCCCCTTCGAGAATTTAAGCGACGAGAAAGAGAACGCTTACTTCGCAGATGGCGTGCAGGATGAAATCCTCACCGGCCTTGCCAGAGTGGCCGACCTGAAAGTAATCAGCCGCACGTCGACGCTGCAGTACAAAGCCGGTGCAGCACGTAGTCTGCGCGAGATCGCCAAGGCGCTCGGCGTGGCGCATCTGCTGGCAGGAAGTGTCCAACGTGCGGGCGACCGGGTACGTGTCAGCGCTCAGTTGATCGATGGCCGAACAGATACACAGCTTTGGGGCGAACGGTACGATCGCGATGTGGCGGATGTATTCGCAATCGAAAGCGAGCTGGCCGGGAAAATAGTTGCGCAGCTTCAAGCCCAAATCTCTCCGAGCGAAAAAGCGGCCATCGAACAAAAACCAACAACCGACCTTGTTGCTCACGATCTGTACATACGGGCCAAAACACTCATCGCCACCGCTGCCTTTAGTACGCCTTTAGTGGAGAGCCTCTCCGAGGCCGTTCGCCTACTGGATCAAGCAATCGAACGCGATCCCGCGTTCGCACTTGCCTATTACCAACTCGCCCAGGCGCATGATCAGTTTTATTTTGGCGGCATTGATCACACTCTTGCGCGGTTAGCCATGGCCGATGCGGCGATCCAATCGCTCACTCGCCTGCGGCCAGATTCCGGCGAAGCGCATCTCGCGCTCGCCAAGCATTTGTATTGGGGATATCTCGATTACGACCGCGCCCGCGAGGAGCTCAAACTGGCACAGCAAGGTTTGCCTAACGACCCGCTGGTGTTTGAAATACTTGGCTTCATCGATCGACGACAGGGCCGGTGGGCTGAATCGACCAAAAATCTCGAGCGCGCTATCGAGCTCGACCCGCAAAACGCTGGCTTCCTCAAACAACTCGCTGATAGCTATGTGTGTCTGCGCCAGTATGCTGATGCCGAGCGCGTTTTGGACCGCGCAATCACGCTTGCTCCCAAAGACTCAAACATGCGAGCGTATCGTGCCTCGATCGAGCTCGATTGGCATGCTGATCCGCACCCCTTGAGTTCCACGATCCGGGCGATCATCGCCGAAGATTCGCGGGAAGGCCAAAACATAGCGGAACTTTGGCTTAAGGTATCTCTTTGCGAGCGCGATCTCGATGGCGCGCGTCGCGCCTTGGCTGCGATGCCGATCGGTGGATGTTACGATGACCGGGTTCCATTTCCGCGGGCTTGGTGTGAAGGCGTAGTCGCTCAGGCGAAGGGCGATAAAGCGGCGGCCAATGCTGCCTTTACCACCGCGCGTA
>QHNF01000297.1:0-1263 GCA_003218345.1 Verrucomicrobiota bacterium
AAGTGCCGGGCGGCGAAATGTAATCGAGAATGAAACCGCCCTCGTCCATAACCGGCATGAATCCCGAGCCGACGCTTTTGAATGCGATAAAGCCAAGCAACAAAATCGGAACCAAAAAGACAATTACGAAGCGCGGCTGACCAAGAAGCCGCTGCATCTTCTTACGATAAACTTCGTGCACGCGACGGGTGAAAGACCCGTATTCTTCGATCTCGGCGTCTCCTCTTTTCAAAAACGTCGCGCACAGAATCGGCACGGCCAGCCAGGCGACAACAAATGAAATAATGAGACTAGCGGCCATCGTTACGGAAAGCGCTTTGAAAAATGCGCCTGTAACTCCCGACAGAAACGCCAGCGGCGTGAAAATGATGATCGTGGCCGCAGAGGAACCGGCAAGTGGGTTGGTGAATTCGCGCGCCGCCTCGAGTACTCGCGAACGCGGGTCGGCCTCGCGCGTGCCGCGCACGCGACGTATGATATGTTCCACCATCACGATCGCATCGTCGATAATGAGACCAACAGCCGCGGCCATGCCACCAAGAGTCATGATGTTGAAACTCATTTTCAGGGCGTAAAGCAGCAGGATGGTGGCGGCGAGCACAGCCGGAACAGTGAAAATTGCGATCAGCGTAACTTTCCAGTCGCGAAGAAAGATGAGCAGAACGAAAGCGGCCAGAAGCATGCCGATCAGAATTGCGTCTCGCGTGCTGTGTTCGGACGCGAGGATGAGATCGCTCTGGTCGTACCAATCGGCGATCTTCACTCCTTCGGGAATTTGTTTTTGTATTTCGCGCAATTTCGCTTTGATGCCGCGCGCGATCTCGACCGTGTTTCCCGACGGCTGCTGATAAACTTGGAAAAGAACAGCGTCATGGCCGTCGGCGGTCACCCGGATCCATGGCGGTTCCGCCGAGTGTTCAACTGTGGCGACGTCGTCGAGCAGGACCACGCCGTCCGGATTCGATCGCAATACCGTGTGCTCGATTTCGTCAAACTTTTTGAAACGCGTGTCCGAAACGACGAGATAAAGTTTGTCGTACTGCTCGAGCCGCCCGACTGCGACCAGGACGTTCGACGCGGACAGCGCGCCGGCGACGTCAGACAGCGTCATGTTGAATGATTGCAGTTTGTCTGGATCGACCGTGACGCGATATTCCTCGATCCGCCCGCCTTGGACGCCCACACGCGCAACTCCGGAAACCGTGGAAAGCGCCGGGCGCAAAGTGTAGAGGGCGAGATCGCGCAGCTCGATGAGCGAATGCG
>QHNF01000297.1:1271-4103 GCA_003218345.1 Verrucomicrobiota bacterium
TGAGACTGTAAGCGATCGTGGGAAAAACTGTCGGGTCCATTCGTTCGACTTCGAACGAAGTGCCGGAAGGCAGGTTCGGCAGAATTTTGTTCACCTGCGACTGGCATTGAAGCATGGCCGAAACCATGTCTTCGCCCCAATTGAAATTGACCGAAATTTCCGCGGAGCCGCGGCTCGTTGTCGATCTTACGCTCCGCACACCTGGAATTGCGCGGACTGCTTCCTCGACCGGGGTCGTAACTTCTATGGTCATCTGCTCGGCAGGGCGATCACCGGCATCGAGCGTGATCCGGACACGCGGGAAACTGACCTGCGGAAAAAGCGCAACCGGCAGAGCAAAACTCGCGACTACGCCGGCGAGCGCGAATGCACCGAGTAACAATAAAATCGAACGCGCATGGCTGTGCGCCCACGCGGTGAAGCTCATTTTTTGATCTCGAGGGTCATGCCGTCTTCCAGCTCGTAATTTCCTACGGTCACCACCGGTTCGCCTTCATGCAGATCGTCCGCGATTACCTCGATTTCATTTGGATTTTCCGCGCCGATTTTTACGGTGTGCTTTGTGGCGCGATTATTTGTCACTGTGAAAACCTCAAACTCACGCGACTCGTTAGGCAAAACGGCCGATCGCGGCACGACCAGCGTATCTTTCTCGGTGCGTTCAAGCTCTCCGCGTACGTAGCCGTCCAATAACAGCTTTGTTCCTTCGGGAAGCGCGACGTAAACATCGACAAGCCGCGTTGTCGGATCGATTCGGCGCGTAACCAAGCGGACAGTCCCTTGCACTTTTGCCGCGGTCGGATCGTTCAGCGCCACGATGGTGATCGGCGCGCCCTCCTGCGCCGCCGAAAGATCTTCCGCTTCCACGCCGAGTTTCACTTCGATTTCGTTCTCAGCAACCATTTCAACCAGTGGACCGCCGGGCGGCACGATCTGTCCGTCTTGCGCGTCTACTTTTGCGATAACGCCCGAGATGTCTGAATGAATTCGATTATCGCCTCCAGCGCCGGCGCGTTGAAGAGCGGTGAGTTGCGCCTCCGCGTCGCGCGCAGTCTTTTCCGCGGCGCTCAAGTCTTGATTTGTGGCGAGCTTTAAATTGAAACGCTCCTGTGCCTGCTTGAGTTCCTTGCGCGCGGCTTCCGCTGCGTTTTTCGCTTGTTGAAACTGCACCTGCGCGCCGGGGCTCAGCTCAATCTCGATCAACGGATCGTTCTCTCGCACGAATTGGCCGGGTGCGACCAGAATGTGCCGGACGCGCGTTTCAAAGGCGATTGAAACGGAATGTGTCTTGCCTGGCTGCGCGACCACACTTCCGTAAACAATCACTTTTTCGGTGATAGTTTTTCGTTCCACTTTCGCGACCTGCACCTGTGGAACCGGGCCAGTCTTTTTCTCTTCTTTTCCAAGCTCGAATCGCTGCGCGATCCAGACAAGGCCGCCGATAATCAACACGACCGCGATCGCGCCGATGATGATTCGTTTCTTGTTCATTTGGGCTGCAATACTCTGTTCGTCGGGAGATAACGTCCGGAAGCGATTTCCAGCGTGGTGTGCGCTTCGAGCAATTGTTCCTGAAGTTTGATCATCTGAATTTTTTTCTGCAGCAAGTTGTTCCGCGCGGTGTAATAACTCAGCACGTCAACGTTCCGCTGCTCCATTGCTGTTTGCGCGGAGTTAAGGAGCCGTTCGAGCACCGGCAGCGCTTCTGCCGCCGCGACCACCTGTCGATCTAACGAACGAATATCGGCCATTGCAGTCGCAATGTCAGAGCGCGCTTCAAACACGCGCTGATTATATTCGTCCAACAATCGTTGCCGTGTGGCGCGCTCGGTCGCGATTACGCCCTGGTTCCGATCAAAGATCGGAACGTCAACCACGACATTGAAACCGGTACTCTGCACATTCGTATTGTCTTTGGCACGCACAAACGCCACCGACATCTTCGGGAATTGCGCGAGGATGGCCGCGCGCACGATGGCATCCTGGCTTGCATAACCTTGCCGCAATCCAAGAAGATCAAGACGACGCGACTCAATGTTGGAAAGTAAATCGTGCTCATCCGGAAGATCGAGATGGGTGGGAAGCGTGAGTCCGTCACGCAAGCGCACCTTCATTTGCGATTCCACTCCCAGTATCTTGTTTAAACCAAGTTGCTGTCGCTCGAAATCCTGCTCAAGCGCGAGCATGGTCGCCCGCGAATCCTGGCTGGCTGATTCAACCGCCGCGAGTTCGAGCACCGTTTTCTCGTGCGCATCGACCGCCTGCCGCATGGCATCAGTGCTTTCCTGCAATCCTCGGTTTCCCTCACGGGCGCGCGCAACCTGAGCATCCAAAGCAACGACGCGGTAAACGGCTATCCGCGCATTCTCCGCCATCTGCCACTCCTGCCATGCAATATCCAGATCCACCGAGCCGAGATTCTTCCGCGCAGCCGTCTGTTTCGGCAAAAAGGGAACGAGCGCGCTGAACTCCCAGCCTGCAGTGAAATTATAGGCTGTCGTCGCCCCGGCCGTGTTCCCTCCGGTGACGTAGTCGCGCCCGTAGGAAACGACGACATTCGGCAAAATCCGAGCTTGGATCAATTGCGCCACGGCGAGTCCGCGTCGATCGCGAATGGCGCGCAAGGCAGGATTCGAATAAAGGGCGATTGTCGCCGCATCATCCGGCCCAATGCCGCGGCGAAGATCAACCGGTAATTCTTCGGGCGACCGGTCTTGAAAATGCGAGGCCGGGATCCTGAGCGTCGTCTCGATCGCTGCCGCCTGGACCCGAGACTCCACGCCAGGACCGGCGATGAATATCGAAATACTGAACAAACTGAATAGCCAACCG
>QHNF01000298.1:0-435 GCA_003218345.1 Verrucomicrobiota bacterium
TGAGAACTCTTTCGTCTTCTTTTGCCATATCTTGCTACCACGGGTCCGAAATCGAGTCTGCGTTGTCTCCATGCATTTGCATTTAAAATTGGCACACTCCGCTCCACGCGTGCGTCAACGCACGATAAAACGAAAGAGTAAGATGGACAGCGCTAAGATCGACATCGCCGCGATGAGTAGCGTCGCATAGACTTCCCAGCACGCCGTATTCAGCGTGAGGGCGTGCGACTGAGTCATGTGAACGTGCGCAGCAGTACGATGAGGAGCGCAAGAATCAAGGCTACCAAGGTGCCGTACACGATTCGGTCCTGCAGACGTGCGCGTCGCGCCGCGTGGGCATACGGAATCCTTGTTAAAGTCACCATTGTATAAAGAGGGAGATAAATTCCAGGGAGCAGGCCCTCGAGTAGCTGATCGATTTTTTTCTTCGAGCGG
>QHNF01000298.1:585-3823 GCA_003218345.1 Verrucomicrobiota bacterium
CCAAGCGGCAATCTGGTAATCTTTGTCCATGGGTTCCGCGGAGATGCAATGGGCACCTGGCAAATATTTCCGACACTGCTAACCGGTCACAAACGTTTCCGACGCACAGATTTGTTGTTTTACGGGTATGAAGCGAAAGTGACTGCGCCGTCGAAGAGCGGTGCTTTGTTTCGCGAATTCTTAGATCGGCTTCTGTCCTCGGATTTGCGCATTGTCAATGATTCGATCGAGCAATACGCGCCAGAACTGAAACGTAACAACAAGCAGTTCCAGTTCAAAAAGGTAGCTCTGGTGGCACATTCAATGGGAGCTCCGGTGGTTCGTCGGGCGCTGTTGGACAAATTACAGACTGGAACTCGATATGACACGAAGGTAGAACTCATATTATTTGCACCTGCTCATCGCGGCGCGCACGTAGCCAGACTGATCACGGAATTGTTTGCGGGGTCTCCGCTAACCAAAGCATTTTCATCAGTCGGGAAGTACTTTGTTGCCCCGTATCGCGAACTACAACCAGACTCCAGATTCATTAGCCGACTCATTGCGGACACCGAGAAGGCTATCGTTGATGGCCACACTTATCTGCGGGCTAAGAAAGTGATTGTTGGGTCTATAGACCGCGTTGTGGATGTCGATGTGCCATTCGCTGGTGACCCACCGCCGACTGTAATAGAGGGAGCTGGGCATTTCTCTGTTTGTAAACCATCTCTGCAAGTGCTGGCTCCCTTCACAGAATTCATCAAGTGAAAAGAGACCGCAACTTTCAGTACCTCCAAAGCCGGTTTTGCGAGCGCGGCAACGTTGAAACTGGGCTCCGCGTTATTAGGACATCAAGCTCGTCAAAACTGTGGCATTTGCTGCGGCACCATGATGAAGAACCGGTTTTCGGACAGAAGTTATACTTCGCGATGCCGTTGATGATTTGCTTAGCTTTTACGGCTTGGTTGAAGTTGCGTCGTGTATCGATTTTCTGCCGGCCACTCTGCCCCAATCGTTTCGCCAACAAGCTCTTGAAGTTCTTTCTAACCCGGCGGTACGGCGATATTACGAATGGAACTATCCCTTGCCGATTGTAAATCGATTTCGGGAACGACTCCTTGGCTGGTTCATTCAGCAGGACCGTTCTGGTGCCGCAGGCAAGATTTCCCTGTTTTATCGCTTCCTTTCTCTGCTGGACAGGATCGAATCAGATGATCGTGTAACCACTTTCTTGTGGCTGTTAGATTCGGGCGAAGAAGGCGGGCACGACATCGATGATCTCCTTCATGTTCTTTCAAATGCCGAGCTCTTCCTAAGCAGTACCGCTCGTCGTAGGCAGAGGAGAATTGACAAGGCAGTCATCGGATTTTCCCGTTTTCTGGACATTTGCGTTGAATATGACGCTCTATTGCGGGATACCATACAGGTTCCGATCTTGGCTGAGTCGATTTGGTTGCATCAAGCATATTGGTTCTACCGGCTACACGAAGACTTTGGCGAAGATCTCGAGCGCTCTATTAATGTGACTACTCGATGGACGAAATCGAAGGCAGATAAGCGAAAGATGGCAGCTCGTAATAAACAACTATTGGGTGTGATGACACGATTAAAGCAACCACCATCAGGGACGAATATAACGGAGGCGCACGAACGAGGACGCACTCGAAGGGCACGCAAAAAAATTCGGCCAAAGGTTTGATTTCTTCCACAAAAACGCGCGTGAACGTGTCACATACGATTCCGATTGCGTAACACGATCCTCTCAGCGAAACAGCAAGATCAATTCTACTAAGATCGACATCGTCAGGATAGTAACGCCGGCGTAGACGATGCAGTCATACTAAAATAAGGTTGATAGTTGATGGTTGAGAGTTGAGAGATGGATCAGACAATTAGTCGAATCATCACGAGTGCGGCGATCAGGACGAGGAATGCTAAACTCCCGTAGACGATCCGATCCTGGCGACGGGCGCGACGGGCAGCTTCCGAGTATGGAATACGCGTGATCATGGTGTAGAGCGGCAGATAGAGGCCGGGGAGCAGGTGATCGAGTTTTTTCTTGGCGCGAAATGTTTTCGACGCGGTTTTCTGGCGCACCTCAATAAAGTTCTGACTGCAACATCGGCACGGCAGCGAGAAGGGCTGTTGTAGAACTTACTGATATCGCAGCGCGAACATCGGATCGACTTTCATCGCCCGAAGTGCCGGAATCAAACTGGCCAGCATGGCCACGGCAATGAGCACAAATGAGATCGCGACAAATGTGATTGGATCGGTGGCACTAATACCGAAGAGCAGGCTCGTCATTACGCGCGTTAAGACGAACGCAGCGGCGAGGCCAATCGCCACACCGATCAATACGAGTTTTAATCCGTGTCCAATAGTCAGCTTCAGCACATCTTCTTTCTGCGCACCGAGCGCCATGCGAATACCGATCTCATGTGTGCGTTGTGTCACCGCGTAACTCATAACGCCATAGATTCCGACCGCCGCCAGAATCAATGCAACAGTAGCAAACACGCCTAGCAATAACATGCTGAAGCGTTGCCGCGCGACAGCCTCGGAAACGACCTCGTCCATCGACCTGACATCAGAGACGGGCTGGTCCTTATCGACGGACCAGATTGCGTTTCGCACCGAGCTCGCGAGGCTGAGAGGGTCTACATTTGTGCGAACTACAAGCGCATTCGGCGCGAAGGAACTAAACTGCGGGTAAACAAGGTACATCTGCATTTTCGGTTCGGCCACGAAGTCATTTTGCCGCACGTCTTTCACGACTCCGATGACCTCCTTCCACGGACTGTCATAGGTACTGGACCCCGGCTTGAGACGCTTCCCAATCGGATTCTGTCCGGGCCAAAAGTGACGCGCGGTTTTCTCGCTTATCACCACCACATTGGCAGAGTCAGCATTATCCTGCTCTGTGAAATCACGTCCCTGCACGAGTGGGATTCCCATCGTGTGGAAGTAGTCAGGGCCGACGACTCGAAGGACAACGTCCGGTCTTTGGTCAGGCGGAGGATCGACAACGCCCTCGACGCCAATCGACATTGAATCACCGTCGTAGGTGAGAGGGAGATTACCGGCCACGGCCGCGGATCGCACTCCTGGCAAAGCCAGGACCCGACGAGTTATCTCCGCATAAAAAGGCGTTCGCCGCTCCTTGTCAGGATATTTCACTTCGGACAACGGGATCTTCATTGTTAACAAATGATCTGCACGAAATCCCGGGTCGAGATTTCGCAAATGCATGAAGCTG
>QHNF01000299.1 GCA_003218345.1 Verrucomicrobiota bacterium
GATCCTCTTTGTTCAGTGTCGTAACATATCTGACGAACTTCTGACGGACGAATCGCGACAACAGATCCGCTTTGAAACCCCCAATCATCCGCCCCCACGTTTCCGGGTGTAGTCCTGCTCCTCCGATTCCGGCCAGGACGCAGATCCCATTAGGAGTTAAGACCCGGCGGCGATCTGAAAATGAGTGGTTTTGAACGTTATCAAAAATCACGTCGTAACGCTGGTCACCTTTGGTGAAATCATCTTTGGTGTAGTCAATGACGTGATCCGCGCCGATTGATCGGACAAGATCGACTTTTCCCGTACTGCATACGGCCGTCACATCCGCGCCGAATGACTTCGCTATCTGGACAGCGAAAGTGCCCACGCCTCCCGTTGCGCCGTTGATCAGGACCTTTTGCCCCGGCTGAATGCTACCTTTGCGAAGACCCTGCAAGGCGGTGAGTCCCGCCCAAGTTACAGAGCCCGCTTGTTCAAACGTCACATTAGATGGCTTAATAACTAACCCTCGTTCGCGAGCACACGCATACTCCGCAAGAGAAGGACGAGCGACGCCGAAAACTTCGTCGCCCGCTTTGAACTCCGTCACGTTTTTACCAACCGCCTCGACCTGACCCGCCACATCGCCGCCTAGCCGTGTCTTCTCTGGTTTGCGCAGCCCGGTCATCAGTCGAAGCGGCCACGGCCCTCGCATCAAGCCCGGATCAATAAAATTAAGGGAAGCCGCGCGAACTTTGATCAAGACCTGATTGTCGTTCGGAACCGGCTTCTCGACGTCTTCAAACTTGAGAACGTCAGGTGAACCATACTCGCAGTATACAATGGCTTTCATCGAATTTGCCGGAGCACCGGTCTTGCGATCGCAGTCATTAGTCGACCGCCAGTAAGCGATGAATCCGACCAGGAACGCCAACATTAACACGAACACAATCGCGCCTCCGCTCCACTTTAGAATACGTTTTAGCTTCATATGCCTAACGAAAGGCAAGATCAGGTAACCGCTGGTTGAAGCGCGCTTGAAGGAGTTGGCAGCTTTGCGCCTTTGATCAGAAGCCACAGCATGATCGCCAGCTCTCCAAACAGGACCGGCTGCGCAAATTTAAAAGCAGCACCGTAGTAAGCTGGAAAGAATAACGCTGTAATGCTGAGAGCCACATAGCCGAAACAGTTGATCATTAACCAGACACCGATGAACCGCGGCAGGAAGCCGGAGCGAAAGACGAGGAGCCCAAAGGGAAAAAGCCATAGACCCCAAAACATTTCATCGATGAAGATCCCTTGAGTGTGTAAGCGAATGAACAACATCCCAAGTGCGTCGCGCTGAGGTTTGTCGAAGACGGCAAGGAAATCCGCGCCACGGAAGAGAGTCAGCGCGGCGATATCATTGAGCGTATTAACGAATCCTACCGCGGCCGAGACCAAGACGAGTGCGACCATTAGGACAGCCCAGATCTTATTTACGCCGCTAAGTAACCGATAGAGGGCGACCGCGAGACAGATGAAAATCACCTGTCCGACAAGATCAGCCAGAATCGCGAGGCGAAACATGGTGTCGTGCGCGAGGATGTTCCCGGCCGTCGCGGCCGCGTCGCCGCGCACGATAAGTTTGCTTGGCACATAAATCAGGCTGAAAGGCCCGGTAACGACCATCGATAGATACACAGAGCCGGCGATCCGCGCGGCTTTCTTGAGTGGGTCCATGGGATTTTTTTCTCTTATTGGTTGTTAGGGGAGCAGATGAATCACAGCGGTCCGCGATAACGGCGCAGCCGAACCGCGGCTGCGAGAAATGCAGCAGCGAATACGAGCCCGATCCAAAGACCTGGGCTGCTCAGGTATCTTCCCGGCGTGAGTTGGGCGAGTGAGTCGATTGTGGGATGATCGCGACCGTGAAATTCGAAAGCGCCCGGCGCGAATCCCATTAACCGGTACTTCACCAGGGAGCCAAAATATGAAGTGTTGAAGGTAATTTTCTCGAAGATTTGCATCGCGATAATTGGCAACACGGCCCAAAGAAATGTTGCGCGCCGCGCCCAGCCTGAAACCAGCAGCAGCCAGCCGTAGATCGGCGCGTGCCAGAGCGCAATCGCGGCCAAACCGTAGAGCAGCACGAACCAGTTCTGAAATACCGGGAAGTGGGCCCACGTCGTCGCCGGACTCATACCATGGAATATGAGGACTACGCTGGTTTGCAGCAGCATGATCACCTGCACGCAAACGACGATCGCGAAGGCAATCAGCGGCAGAACCACCAGCGGAATGGTTACCTTGGATAGCACGGTTGTGAGATCCGAAACGGGCAGTGACTTCCAGAAGAGGATGCTGCGATCGCGACGTTCACCATGCAGCGCGTCCAGACAGTAGAACACGCCAACGATGAACACGATGAAGATCATCATCATCGCCGCCAAGTCGTACGGCTGCTCAATTGCGGCTCGCTGATGCGCCGCGTCGAGCAACAACACGGCCCGCCTGCGGTCAGCCAGACCAATTGTGCTGATGGCGAAGCCGATCACCTCGAAGGCGGCGACGATCAACGGCGCTATATATATCGAACGGTTCTCCCACAATTCGCGGCGCACGGACCAGTAGAACGGCCGAGTCAGCGAGTTGTTGTAGCCGGGGTCGCTGACCCCGGAGTTCACGGGCAATCCAGACATGATGTTCGATTGATTATTCATTTACTTTCCCTCCCTGACCTGCCTGCGGAGCCGTAGCCTTGTGCGAAGGCGAGCCCATCACCGCGATGAATAAGTCGGCGATGCTGGGCCTGCGCACCTCGCCCAGCGCGGCGAGTTGGTCACGATCAACACCATCGAACAACAGAACGCTGCGCCCGAACACCGAACGCTCGTGAATCGGCTTGAGCGCTCGCGCTGCGGCGACATTCTCGGGATTCACCATCACTTCCAGATAGCGCGACTCGAATTCCTCCATACTGCATTCGAGTACGATGCGGCCGCGGTCGATGAACATGAGATCGGTGAGAACGTCCTGGACTTCTTCCACCTGATGTGTCGTCACCACGATGGTGCGGCTGCGATCGAAGTAATCGTTCAGCAGCGAATCGTAGAACTGCTTGCGAAACAGGATGTCCAGGCCAAGCGTCGGCTCGTCCAGCACCAGCAATTTCGCGTCAATCGCCATCACAACAGCGAGGTGCAGCTGCGCCACCATGCC
>QHNF01000303.1:0-3087 GCA_003218345.1 Verrucomicrobiota bacterium
TCGGGATTGTCATTGTTCTGGATAATGCCGGCATCCATCTCGGAGCACTGACGGTATTCGCTGGCTCGGTTGGCGTGGGCGTGGGATTTGGTTTGAAAAACATCGCAAGCAATTTCATCAGCGGCCTGCTCATTCTTGCCGAGCGACCTATCACCATTGGTGATCGCATTGAAGTCGCCGGCATCACGGGCCAGGTGAAGCAAATTCGGGCGAGAAGCACGGTCATCATGACCAATGACGGCATCGCCATGATCGTGCCGAATGAGAAGTTCATCGATTCGCCAGTCACAAACTGGACATACAGCGATCCGCGGGTGCGCTTTCGGGTGCCGGTGGGAGTAGCTTATGGCAGCGACGTGAATAAAGTACGTGACGCACTCATCGCGGCAGCACGCGAGCATCCGGCCACGCTGAACGATCCCCCAGCAAATGCCTATCTCGAAAAATTCGGCAACAGCACGATTGATTTTGAGCTGATTGCTTGGAGTGAGAAAATGAGTTACAAACCACGGCGATTCAAAAGCGAATTGAATTTTCTGATCGAAAAGCATTTGCGCGAAGCTGGAATTGAAATTCCAAACCCTCAGCGCGATCTCCACATTCGCGACGGTGTGATCAAGGTGAAAACCGTCTCAGAACCGGAAACAGGGGAAAGATCAGAAGCGTAGCCCTCGCGGCGCTTCATTGTCCAAGCCGCATCGGCTCTCCCATGCAGCATGGCGGTCCAATTCCGTTTACACAGGGCGTGGCCAAAATTGTTTCGCGCGCGGACCTACAGGACTGCGACGCGTGGAAACGCGCGTTTCACGATAAGTGCAAAGATCATCGTTACTACGAGATCGTCGAAGAAACGTTGGATGGTGATTTCGAATATCATTACCTGCAGATCGAGGATCCGTCCGGCACCATTCGTGCAGTCCAGCCAGTATTCTTTGTCCGCCAAAATCTTGTCGAAGGCGTGCCCGGCAAAATTCGTTTCGTCGTCGATGTAATTCGCAAGATTTTTCCGCGCTTTCTGACAACGCGCGTCTTGATGGTTGGCTGCGCGGCCGGTACGGGCGACTTGGGCGCATGCGATGAAAACGACGGAGCATGGGTGCCAAATGCCTTGCAGGCGAGCCTTCAGACTTATGCCAGGCAAAATAAAGCTTCCCTCATTGTTCTGAAAGACTTTCCCGCGAATTACCGTCCAGCGTTTGAAACGTTTTCTTCAAACGGATACGCGCGGATTCCGAGCATGCCGATGACGCGGCTGGCGCTTCACTACCAGAGCTGGGATGACTACTTTCGCACGCTTAGCAAAGCGACCCGGAAAGATTTGCGCCGAAAATTCCGCAAGGCTGAGAGCGCGCCAAAGATCAACATGGAGGTCATGAGCGATATCACGCCTTTCCTCGATAAAATCTATCCGCTGTATCTGGCCGTGCACGAGCGTTCGCCATTAAAATTTGAGACACTGACGAAAGATTATTTCCGCGCCATTGCGCAGCGGATGCCGGAGCGGGCGCGTTTTTTCATCTGGCGCCAACTCGACAAGATCCTCGCATTCAGTTTTTGCCTCGTCTGCAATGACAAAATTTATGACGAATGCATTGGGCTGGATTACAGCGTCGCGCTCGATTTGCACCTCTATTTTTATACCCTGCGCGACATCATCTCATGGGCGCTGCAACAAGGCTTGAAGTACTACTACAGCAATCCGCTAAACTACGAGCCTAAGCTGCATCTCGACTGCGAGCTCGTGCCGCTGGACCTTTATGTGAGGCACACAAACACGCTGCTGAATCCGATATTTCGCCGCGTCATCAAATATCTCGGCCCAACGCGCCACGAACCAGTTTTGCCGCGGTTTCCCAACGCCCATGAACTCTGACGTGCCCGGCTGTGCCCAAGCAAAGCAAGCGTTGTAGCCACGGCGCTGTGTCGCCGTGCTATGGGCACACACGGAAAACGCCTCGACATAGCGAGGCGGCTACCGCGTCATGCTTGAGTGTTAGGAATGTACCGCTGGACGAAATCGGTTGCGATGACATCGCGTCAGGCTAAAAAAACAAATGCGAGGTCGACCCTACGGTTTCCGCAATCCGTGGCTGCAGCTAGCTCTTAGCGTGCTATTCGTGCTCGTGTCCGAGTTCCTTTTGAAACGTGGCGCCACAGACGTGGCCGAGCCGGACAGCGCATTTTCCTGGACAGGAATCAACGGTCTGGCGTCGCCGCTGGTGTGGTGGGCGATTCTTCTTATCATCGCCAGCTTCATTAGCTGGCTTTATGTTCTTAGATATATTCCGATCACTATCGCTTTTCCTCTCTCGCGCGTGGTCGATGTCCTTGTCCCGCTCGGCTGTTGGATTCTTCTGGGCGAACTAATCTCGACGCTACGTTGGTGCGGGATTGTGTTGGTCGTGATCGGACTAGCGCTGGTCGCGAAACCGGTTGCGCAGATAGAGGAACGCCTGTGAGTTTTCTCGCTTTTTTCTTCATCGTGGTTTCTCTGCTGAGCTTTGTGGTGGCTCAGCTCCTCCTGAAGAGAGCCATGGAGTCCACGACAACGAGCGGTTTTGGTAACCTGCGGTTTGTCTCGAGGGTTGCCGGCGGCATTGCTCTGATGACAATCTCGTTTTTCCTAACACTCGGATTGTTGCAGCGATTCGATCTGAGTTATCTTTATCCATTCCAGGGTTTGAGTGTGATCTTTATCACGCTGATGGCAGCAATCGTGCTGGAGGAAAAGCTAAATACGCAACTTACGATTGGCGCGCTGCTGATCAGCGTGGGGATCGTGTTGGTTTCACTCAGCTAGCGAGGTCAAAAAATTGTAGGGCAAGCGCTCCGCTTGCCGCCCGCCAAATTTGGCAAGCGACGCGCTTGCCCTACAACGGCTGCGTTAATAATGGCCACAATTGTTCCAAAGCTGCCAAATTCATTGCACGAATCTGATGGGCGGCCGGCCGTTGGATTTTGGGATGATCGAATTCCGCAGCGAAACGCTGTTTCCAACGCGCATACTTCGGCGAGGAGTAGGCGCCACAAACATCGGCGCCGACGATCCGGGAAAATTCGTGCAATTTTTCCAGCGCCCATTGAAGA
>QHNF01000303.1:3211-10248 GCA_003218345.1 Verrucomicrobiota bacterium
GCTCGCGCCAGTTGTCACGAAGAATGGCGCCCCGACGTTGTCTATCTTTCGCAGGACGGTCGTCTACCCAGGGATGGACTTCAAGAGTGCCTGCACGTTCGGCGCGGCGGTTGCCAAAAATTTGGTGTGGCCACCAGCATTCAAAATTTCCGCAACCCCAAACGCTCACTCGGCGCACGTGCGGGATTTCTAACGCGCGATTAATCCACGCACCACAGGCCCATTTCGGAGGACGCACATCCCAATCGGGGTGATTGTCGAACGAAACGAGGCCGATCGGTCCGGCAATGCGGCGCAATCGAAGGGCGGTCAAATGGTGAAAGTCACCCGATCCGTAGAGTAAAAATGGCGTAGCGAGACTTGTCTCGTGCGCCTGATAAAACTCCTCAATCAAACGCCGCGGCGCGGAGAAGCGCAGTCGCGGTCCCCATACGCGCGCGTCAACCACAGGAAGAGCCAATGGCTCATTCTGCCACGCGTCATCCAGATTGAGATGAAGAGCGCGGCCGACCAAAAATTAATTGTGCGTTTGCGGAAGAAACTCAGCGTCGCTTGTTTTAGCGATGCGCAAATTTTCCTCTGCCTCTTTGTAGTCGGGGTTCAAGCGCAACGCTTCACCGAATTGAACAATGGCTTGAGAGATTTGGCCCTGGCTCAGGTAAAGCCTTCCTAAACTATTATGAGCGACTGCCAACTTCGGATCCGCGCGAAGCGCCGCGACATAATGGTTTTTGGCCTCCTCCGGATCGCCTTTTGCAAACAGCGCATCGGCCAGTTGCAACTGAGCGTCCACGTGATCCGATTTGAGTTGCACCACCCGCCGGAGCTCACTCAGAGCGTCTTTCTCTTTGCCTGCTGAGGCAAGAAACGCTGCGTGATTGTAATGGGCGTCTGGTGAGTCCGGCATTAGACGCGCGGCCGCTTCGAAGTGAGGGGCTGCTTCGTCTCCGCGTCCAAGTCGCTGGAGCAAACTGGCATAATTGAAATGGAGCTCGCCGCTCTCGGGTTGAAGCCGCAACGCCTCTTGCATGTGCGACGCAGCCGCATCGAATTTGTTTTGCGCCATCAAAACAGTGGCCAGGTTCATATGCGCTTTGACATCAGCCGGTTTGAAGCCGAGCGCGATTTTATATTGTTCTTCCGCCTGCTCCCAGTCTCCCTGTTTTTGCAGCGCCAAGCCATAATCAAAATGCTGTTTTGCGCCGACCGGTACGTCTGCTACGAGCCAGGCGCGCCGTTGAACTTCAGGGACCCTGAGATGTGTCTGCCAAAACCACAGCGCGCTCAAAGGCAGCACAAATACCGCCGCCCATTTTAAGCCGTGCACGGCCCAGCTTGGGAAAAGACCGCCCTGCGACACATCGGCCGTCCCGCCTGCAAGCCCGAGCGATTGACGCGTGGAGCGCTCGCGAACTTTCCAGATGAATCCATCGTAATAGAAATGCAGCAGCGTGGACGCAGTGACCACGCCTGTGAGAATGCGTTTGACGGTCTCTATTCCGAGATGCGCGTTGAAATAAGAAAGCGAGCCGTAGGCGAAAACCAGGCCGACATAGAGCCCAATCAGCGAGCCGCTCCGCCGAAATACAAAGCGCATGAAGCCGCCGATGTTGCTGTCTTTCTCCACACGATTGCGGTTGTAAATCCAGACCAGCGAGAGGTATTGCACGTCGTGAAAAACTTCGAACAGCGCAATGCCGACCAGAATGTTCGCGACCAGATTATTGCAGTACCACCAAAACGCTATGCTCGTGATTAGCAAAGCTACCTTCACGGGATTGTGCCGTTTCCCTATGATCCACATCCTGCCAAAATGCAGGACGAAAAGAACCGAAACTGCGATGGCCGCGAAAAGAATCAGCTGCTGGCCATGATGCAGCAGTGATGGCGGGATGAAAGGTCCGCCGCACATGTAATAGATATCGAGCGTATCGCTCAGGCGGTACGGCGAAAGCGCCACCGCGGTGGCGAACCAGATTACGCAGGCCGCGAAATCAAGCCGGCGCGTGAGAGCATCGAACGTTCCCGTTTTCGCGTCGTAGATGCGACAGAACCCATAGGTTTGCATCAATCCGTGCCAGACGCCCCAGAAGAAAACTACAAGCAAAATTCCTTTCAGGTCCCACCAAAAGAAGGCCGTGCAAACAGTGAGCAGAAACAGCGGTGCGAGAATAAAGCGCCATTTGAAGCGATCGAACAAAGCGCGGTCGCCATAAGCACGGATCATCCCCGGCAAGTGATGTCCCATTGCGCCGAACGCCGCGACGAAGAGATAAATATCTTGCGGACTCCAGCGTGCCTGGGCCAGCACAAAAGCGGCGTTCCGACATAAAGAATCAGGTCCCGCCATGAATCGAGTATCCACAGCTTCTGCCTGGGCGCGGCTGCGGGAACTGCCGGAACGGTTTGAGGACGTGAAAATGCGCTGAGCTGCTGCATCAATTCGGGAACCAAGCTTTCCTTAACTCGCGAGGAAAATCAATCGCAGAGTTCCAGGCAACAGCCGGCGTTGATTGCGGATCTTATGCGCGCATTTTCCAAATTGGGCGCGAAGTTAAGGTGATACTGTGCAAGAGACTCAAGTCGAAAAATTAAAAGAGCACGAACAAGAACGCGATTTCCTTTGTGTCGTTAGCGACGCATTCCGTGTTTTCGCGCAGCGTTCCTCCGTGATGCTTGGCAGCGCCTGGGCATTTTCCGGGGCTGTGCTCGTGATCCTTGTTTGGATCCTCACTGGCCCGACTTTTCATTTCTCCGATACATGGCAACTGATTATCAACACCGCCACGACCGTCATCACATTCCTCATGGTATTTCTCATCCAGAACACTCAAAATCGTGACGCTAAAGCCATGCATCTCAAATTGGACGAGCTGATCCGCGCCCTTAAAGGCGCACGCAATCAACTTGTCGATTTGGAAGATTTATCCGATGAGGAACTGAAGAAACTCGAGAAACAATTCAAGAGCATGCGTGAACGAGCTGAGGACGACGGAAGTCCTCCGCGCCACGCCGAGCCAGCCGAACGCGCTGAGAGCGCGCGTTAACCAGTCTTCGCGTTAGGTCTTTTTGCGGGTTCGGATCGCGATGAAATCAAGGCGATCGCCTCGCTTGCTTTAAGGCGGCGCCGGAGTCGGGCACGGGCAGGGCGAAGTTGGGCGCGGTCTTGGAGTCGGAAGTGGTGGCGATGGCGGTTGCGCCTCAAACGAACCGATATCGATACGACCGTTGAATACGCGACGAAAACGCGGGCCGCGCTGGTCGTAGAAAGGTGGCGGAGCGAAGTTCGGATCGCCCGCGTCTATCGCCGGGCTACCGGGCAACAGCGCGTGCGTGAACGTCGGTCCGCCGTTGTCCTGTAATGGCCCGAGCATCAGGTCCGTATTGATCTGATCGCCTGGGCCAGTCAAATTACTGCCGCCATCATCGCTGCTAATGTTATAGCCGTGCGAGCTGATGGTACCATCTATGCTGGCGCCTGAGTTGTTGTTCAAGATCGTGTTTCCGATCCTCACCCCACCGCCAGTGGAAATGCCGCCGACGACGGTAGCGGAGTTGCCGCTGATGGTGCTATTATTGATCTCCGCCCCAGCGCCA
Source organism: Verrucomicrobiota bacterium (assembly GCA_003218345.1). Lineage (GTDB taxonomy): Bacteria > Verrucomicrobiota > Verrucomicrobiia > Chthoniobacterales > UBA10450 > Udaeobacter. The sequence continues at coordinate 6,809 of QHNF01000303.1, forward strand.
GTAGCAATGCCGCCGCCGTAGCCAGGCCCCTTGAAATCGTTTCCCCAAGCCGAGTTGCCGCTAATAGTGCTATTGCTGATCGTCAGTGTCCCTTCGCTGGAGATACCGCCGCCGTAGCCGGGTCAATTGTTCTGGCCCACGCCGCCAGCCCTGTTGCCACTGATAGTGCTGTTGGTGATTGTGAGCGTCCCCCCGTACAAGATGCCACCGCCGTCGTTCGAGGCCGAGTTGCCGCTGATGGTGCTGTTGGTAATCGTCACCGTCCCATAGAAGCTGGCGATACCACCAGCGGATCCAAAGAAGGAGGGTTCCCATTGGTGCTCAGGTTGTCATTCACAGCGCTATTAATGATCGTCAGCGCCGCAGTTCCTTCATAGCCGTCGTTGAAAATACCGCCGCCAAGGGGTGACAAGTTGCCGCTGACAGTGCAATTAATAATCCTTAATGTCGCACTCCCGTTTGAACCGTCACTGTAGATGCCGCCGCCATTATCGGCGCCATTAGGACCTACCGCGCATTGGTCAGAGTTAACGTCATCGTTCAAAACGCTGCCGCCGTTACCGTCGTTGGGAAAAAACCTGTTGCCGTCAATGATGGTTAGGCCTCATCCCGTTTGCATCCACGCTGAGGTTAGCGGCACCCGGACCTGCGATGGTGATGCTCTTGTTCACGAACAATTCGCCGCTGGTCAGGATAATGGTCTGGCCGTTGAGAGCCGCAGCGAAATTAATGAAATCACCGTCGTGCGCATCTGTGAGCGCCTAACGCAATGAGCCGGAACCGCTGTCGTTTGTGTTGGTGACTGTTATCCTGGCTGTGCGCGCGCTTGCATTGCCATTGGGCAAAGCAGCAGTAGTCCAAATTACGGCAAAGCGGATTCGCTGGATTCTGGTGTCCATCTCAGCTTCCGGAGGTGCAGCCAAGTCTTTGAAAATCCTCTGGGCTAAGTCGAGCAAAAACCGAAGGAAAATCTGACTAAACCCTGGATGGCACGAATGGCACGCTGACGTAGATCGACCGCTCCACGGGCGATGCTAAGAATAGTAGGGACGCCGCGCTGCGGCGTCCGGTCGGCGCAGCGCGCCGACCCTACCCCAGTGGTTCGGGCTTCTGCGCCTGGCCGGTCCGTAAGAAAACTTTGCCGCTCGGACATAACCGGAAAACCTCGCACCGGCTGCAATCCGGCTTGCGCGCATAACAGCGGCGGCGGCCGTGCCAGATAAGCCAGTGACTCCAGTCTGTCCAATGCTCGCGCGGCACGAGCTTCATCAAATCGCGCTCGATCTTTTCCGCGTCTTTTTGTTTTGTTAGTCCAAGCCGCTGCGACAGGCGGATCACGTGCGTGTCCACCACGATCCCTTCATTTTTATGAAACGCGTTGCCCAGCACAACATTCGCCGTCTTGCGGCCAACGCCGGGCAATGCACGTAACTCCTCCATTGTATCGGGGACTTTTCCACCATGTTCCTCTTCGATTGCGCGCATGGCAGCGCGAATGCTTTTCGTCTTGTTGCGATAGAATCCCGTCGGCTTGATTGCGTTTTCGAACTCAGTCTGCCGCGCGGCCGCATAATCCTTTGCTGTCCGATATTTCTTGAACAGGGCGGGGGTGACGATGTTCACCCGTTTGTCCGTGCATTGCGCTGAAAGGATTGTCGCCACGAGCAGTTGCAGCGGATTCCGAAAATCCAGTTCGCAATGCGCATCGGGATAAACTTGCGGCCAGGCTTTGATCAATAGTTTTACCCGCTCGCGTGCAGTCATACGCTTGGCACTATCAGCATTCTTTGCGTTGTCATCCTGAACGAAGTGAAGGATCTCACACAAGCTGATTGATCACACTGGGTACATTTGCGTACTCGGCGCTTCGATTGTGAGGTCCCTAATTACACTCGAGATGACGTGATCTTTGATCGGCTGTCTAATTTCCCGCTGTGTAGCGTTCGAGCTTCTGCGCAAGTTCGGGTGGGACGTGGGCGACGAGCAAGGCGTCGCTGCCTTCGTATCTCAATTCAAGCACGTGGCCGACTCGATGAATCTCGGCGATCAGGGCCGATACATTCGACGGAATGCAAAAACGGGAGCGCAACCGCCATGAACTCAGCGCGTTCTCCAAAGCTTGCGCCAGCGTATTGACGGCTTCTCCTGTGCGCGCGGAGATCGCGACGCTCCCGGGGAAACGTTTCAAATATGAATCGACCAGTTCGCGATTCGGTAAATTATCGATCTTGTTGAAAACAATCAGGGTTTGCTTGCCGTAAGCATCCAGTTCTTTAATCACGCCATCGACCGCTTCCATCTGCTCATCCACGCGGGGATGACTAAGATCGACAATGTGAATCAGCAGATCGGCTTCACTGACTTCTTCGAGCGTAGCCTTGAACGATTCGATCAATGTGTGCGGAAGTTTTCGCAAAAATCCAACAGTGTCGGTGAGAAGGACTCGCTGTTTGTTAGGCAAAACAAAGCTACGCGTAGTGGGATCGAGCGTCGCAAAGAGTTTGTCCTCGGCTACTAGATCAGCGCCAGTGAGCAGATTCAGCAGCGTTGATTTGCCCGCGTTTGTGTAGCCGACCACCGCGGCGACGGGCCATTGATGCCGTTTGCGGCCCTCGCGCTGTATCGCGCGCGTTTTGCGCACCGCTTCCAGCTCCCGCTCGAGTCGGGCGATCCGCTCTTGCACGCGACGGCGATCAACTTCCAATTGCGTTTCACCCGGGCCACGCGTGCCGATACCACCCGTTTGCCGCGACAAATGGTGCCACATCCGGGTGAGGCGCGGCAAAAGGTATTGCAACTGGGCGAGCTCGATTTGCAATCGGCCCTCACGGCTGCGCGCCCGCTGCGCAAAAATATCGAGGATCAACTGCGTTCGATCGAGAACCTTGCGCGCAAACAAATTTTCCAGGTTCCGACCCTGCGCGGGTGAAAGTTCATCGTTAAAAATGACCGAGGTCACGTGTTGATCCTGACACGAGTCTTTGATGGATTCCGCTTTGCCGCGACCGATGTAGTACGGAGCCGTCGGTTTCTGTAACTTTTGTGTGACCGTATCGACCACCTTCGCGCCGGCGGAACTCGCCAGTTCTCGCAGTTCGTCAAGCGAATCCTGCAGGTCCCACTTCGAGACGCCTTGCTTTTCCAAGCCAATCAAGAGCGCGCGCTCCTGTGTTTTTTGCGGACGCGTTTCAATCATCCCTTTGTGCGAACCCCCGAAAGCCCTCGGGGCTCCGAATGCTTTCGGAGCAGAAACCATCTCACGGCTTCGTTGTGACTAAAAAGCGACAAGTTCAGCTGTTCAAAATTAGTTTGTCGCCGAAACCAGGTCAACTGTCTTTTGGCGTAACGGCGAGTCGCTTGTTGAATCGCAGCGATACATTGCGACGTCGATATTTTGCCATCAAGCAACTGGCGAATCTCGCGCAAACCGATCATCTGCG
>QHNF01000304.1 GCA_003218345.1 Verrucomicrobiota bacterium
CTCGATCTACGAAACGATCTCGGGCTTCTTTCCGAAGAATACGATCCTCGCGAAAAGCGTCAGCTCGGAAATTTCCCACAGGCGTTTTCGCACGTCGCGCTCGTTAGCGCGGCAGCAATCTTAGGTAATGAAAGGTTCCGCCCTTGGATTGATTAAACGCGCGCTTCACTCGAGGAGACGAGGCGCCGGATTAAATCCTCAACAGTGACGATGCCGCGAATCTTTTTCTTTTGGTCTAAAACAGCAGCCAGGCCAAGCCGAGCAGCACGCAGCTGCTGTACAATCCGATAAGCGGGCTCCTCCTCAGTGGTCGTTACCATTCGCCGGACATAATTGGCTAGCGGTTTGCTTCCATTTTGGTCGAGCAGGATATCGAGCACGTTGACTAATCCAGCCGGCTGCCCTTCCGGCGTAATGACCGGCAGACGATCGAGACCGGAGGAAGCACCAAGTTCCAGTGCTTCTTGAGTTGATGCGCTTGGCTGCAACGCGACGACTTTGGCCAAAGGCAGCATCACATTGCGTGCTTTGACGCCGCGAAAGTCAACGACGTTATGAATCATCGCGCGCTCGGTAGCGGTGAGAGCGCCCTCGTGCTCACTTTGTGTTGTGATCTGCTTGAGCTCTTCGCGCGCGGCAAAAAGTCGAGCGCGTTTGGCCGCGCGACCTGGCAGCAGCAACCGGATCAGTCGCGCACCGAGTTCGAGCAGTGGTGAAAACACGATCGACGCGAGTTCGAGCACGCCAGCGAGCTGAGCCAGGGCGCGAAAAGGAAATCGGCGGAAAAGCGATTTAGGGAGAACTGAGAGCAGAAATAGATAGACCGGCAGCGCGATTGCCAGAGAGAGAAAGAAACCAGGATAACCCCAAGATCGAACAAGTTGGCGCGTCAGTAAGAGCAAACCGACGATATCGACCGCATTCGTGACGAGCAAAACGGTAACGAGCAACCGCTCTGGACGTTTCAGCAAGCGATTTAACCGCAACGCCGCTGGCACACGGCGCTTCACGTTTTGCCGCAATCGCACTGGATCGATCGATAGCAGCCCGCTTTCGATTCCGTTGAAGAAGAACGAAACAATCCAGCAGCAGAAAATGATGAAGCCGATTATCATGCTGCAGCCTCGAAAGCTTTCGGAGTTGTTTTCTCAAGCAGAACCTCCTCAATTCTTTTGCGCCCTGCGCGACGCACAGTAATGACCAGATCCGGAATCTCGAGTTTTGTGCCAGAAGGCGGCAAATAGCCCAAGCGGGTAAAGACAAATCCGCCGATGGTGTCTATTCCTTCCGCATCGATCTGAAAGCCGAGATACTCGCTTAAGTCGTCCAAGCGCGCGTTGCCGCTCACGAGAAATTTGCCATTCCCGAGCGGCTCGATGTAAAGAGCGACATCGTCCCGGGGCAGCGCATCGCTAAGGATCTCTTCCACGATATCCTCCATCGTGATGACACCTTCGGTCCCACCAAATTCGTCAACCACCACTGCTATTCCCTGGGGATGACTCAGAAACAGCTTGAGCAGCTCCAGCGCGCGCATGGTCTCGGGGACAAACGAGGGAGCAATCAATTTTTCGGTATAATGTTCTGATGGATCGAGCAGGAACAATTTCACATCGATGATCCCGAGAATTTGATCGGGTGTGTCGGCATAAACTGGAACGCGCCGATGACGATTCTCCTTTAAACGCGCGATCACTTCCTCGTTCGTCAAATCATCCGGCAGCGTGAAACTATCAACGCGCGGCGTCATGCAGTCCTTTGCTGTCTTATCGCCCAGTTTGATGATTTCATGAATGATTTCGGCCTCACCTTCATACAAGGCACCTTCCTCTTCACCCATCTCAATCAGTGTCCCCAACTCCTCGTCGCTCAAGTGCGGACGAGTGCGCAGATGCAGAGGGGTAAGAAGATCGACGACGTAAGCGCTGACGGCCTCGAGTACATGACCGATGCGGTCGAGGAAGGGCATCGATATCTGCAAGGCGAAGGCACCGATTGTCGAGAGGCGATAGGGCGCCGAAAGCGCCAGGAGCTTTGGAATTAAATCGCAAACCAGCACCACAATTGCGAAGATCACAATCCCCGCCACCCATTGCGGAATGCGTCCTGCCAGTGGGCCCTCCCACAGGAAGAAGAGACACAACACGACTAAAAGAACATTTACCAGTCCATCGCCCAGGAGCAGGACATTCAGGACGCGACGCGGATTTTCTCGGAAAAGTTGTATGAATTTTGTGAGCCTGGGGTGATTCGCTTCCAAACGGCGCAATTGATGTGGCTTGAGAGAGAAGAGCGCAGTCTCCACTCCGGAAAAAAGCGCGGAACAAAAAATCAAAATTGAAATGACGACCAGCAAAATGGCCAACGCAGCAGCTGTCATCTTCTAATAATGGCACAGCCATGCTGGCTGCGAGAATTCACGCGCCTCAGGCGGGCGGTCCTGTTCCTCGGAGAAGTTGATACGTGCTGGTTTGCTCATTATCTGAGCCGCGAGCAAGTTAAGCCCTTCATGAACAAAGGCGAGAGGATTTCGCAATGGGTGGCCGAGTTGGCTGGGGAAGATGTCGATCAAAGCCAGACGGACGTCGCAAGGCACCCATTTTATCGCGCGTTTTTCCACTGCTGGAACGAGAAACGTTATTACGAGGCGCATGATGTCCTGGAGCAGCTTTGGCTCAAGACCAAATCGCGTGATGCAGATTATTTCAAAGGCTTGATCCAAGCGGCTGGAGCTTTCGTTCACCTTCAAAAGCAATTTGAAAAT
>QHNF01000313.1:0-535 GCA_003218345.1 Verrucomicrobiota bacterium
CTTGATGATTTCTTTCACAGGCGTATCCCACGAACCTGACAAAGCAATGATGTTTCCATTATCCGAGCGACGGTATTGTGATGCCGCGCTTCACTCCTGATGAATGCCGGCTTCTCGGACAAAGTGTTGCAACTCCTCGCTTCGGTCTCCGAAACCGACGAGGTGTTCACCAACCTCGATCTGCCTCTTTACGAGCACCAGGTTCTCGACTCGATGAGGACCGTTCAACTTATCTTAATGATCGAAGAGGAATTCGGCATCAAAGTTTCTCCGGCGGAATTTGAGCGCGAAAGCTGGAGAACGCCGCGTGAAATTATCGCTGACCTCCAGCGCCGATCGCACATGTGAGCTGGCTCGAGAAACATTCGACGCTGCGGTGCGTTCTGCTGATTCTCTACTACCTCGCCGTCATCGCCGGTTTGATTGCGATGTATGGCCGCGGCGATTTTTCTACCCCGCCCTTTATTTATCAGGGTTTCTGAATGAATTTGATCGAACGAATCGATCAGTGGGCCGTAGTGTCCCCGGAAGCGAT
>QHNF01000313.1:567-6503 GCA_003218345.1 Verrucomicrobiota bacterium
GCGAGCTGTGCAAGCGCTCGGATGCGCTTGCTAGGTATTTGACAGAGCGCTTTGGCGATGATCGTCGGCCGATTGTGGTGCTCGGACATCGCGAGCCAGAACTGCTAATTGCATTTGTCGGCGCGGTTAAATCTGGCCGCCCTTACGTGCCGATCGACACGACGTTGCCGCAGCAGCGCATCGACAAAATTCTCGCAACTTCGCGTGCGCTATTAGTGCTCACTCCCAAAGATATCGTGCAATTATCGGCGTTGGAAGCGTGCGGTGCCGCTACATGCGTGCAGCGCGATGACCCGTTTTACATCCTTTTTACAAGCGGGAGCACTGGTGAGCCGAAGGGCGTGATTATTACCCTCGCCTGTCTCGAGCATTTCATCACATGGATGCTTGCAGAGCAACGATTCGCCGAAACCGGAGAGGTATTTTTGAATCAGGCGCCCTTCTCATTTGATCTCTCCGTAATGGATTTGTACTGCAGCCTCGCAACGGGAGGCACGCTCTTCAGCATCAGCCGCGATCTTGTCGCAAATCCAAAAAAGCTTTACCGCACGCTTGCGGACTCCGGCGTGACGACATGGGTTTCGACGCCGTCGTTTGCGCAGATGTGCCTCGTCGAGGAGAAATTTGGAGAGGCGATGCTGCCGCGCGTGCTGCGTTTTCTCTTTTGCGGTGAAACACTTGCGCCCCAGACTGCCGCGCGCCTCCTGAAGCGGTTTCCGCGAGCGCAGGTCTGGAATACCTATGGCCCGACCGAGGCGACGGTCGCCACGACCTCCGTACGCATTGATGCTGCGATTCTGGAAAAATATTCACCTTTGCCGGTGGGACGCGTGATGCCCGGGACCGAAATTTTCGTCGTAAATGAAAATCGCGAAGTTTTGCCGGCAAACGAGCGCGGTGAAATCATTATCGCCGGGCCGAATATCAGTGCCGGTTATCTTGCGCGTCCTAATCTCACGGCAGATGCTTTTTTTCCATGTCGTGGTCAGCGCGCCTATCGCACCGGCGATTTGGGGCGCTTTCGCGACAACCTGCTTTTTTTTGAAGGCCGCATCGATGAGCAAATCAAGCTTAGCGGATATCGCATCGAGCCAGGTGATGTTGAAGCGAATCTCCGCGCACTGGCATCCGTGCGGGATGCCGTGGTAATTCCGGTGATCAGCGACGGCGCTGTCCAATCGCTTGCCGCCTTTGTAGTGCTCGCCGCGCGAGATGAAGCATCGCATTTCGACTTGTCGCATAAGGTCCGGAACGAACTGAGCAAGCGGCTTCCAACATACATGTTGCCTCGCAAATTTGTTTCCGTCGATGCAATTCCTATGACAGCAAACGGCAAGGTCGACCGAGCCAGCCTGGCAAAGTCGCTGTGATTCCCTACGCGGATTTCACCTTTTTCGGGCTGCTGCTTTATGCAGTCATCCCGACGCTGATTCTCGGTTTGTTTGGCCGCGCGGGCTGGCGCTGGTCGCTCCTGGTGACTGCGGCCCTGCTCATCGTGCAGTATCACGGATTGCTTCACGTTCGTTCCGATTTTCCGGTGCGTGAAATCTGGATTGTAATTGGTTTCGCCGTCTGGCAGTGGGTGACGGTGCGCGCCTTTGCGGGCACTGGTGCACGCCGACGTTGGCTATTTTACGCCGCAATCGGGACAAGCCTGCTTCCGCTTGCGGCAGCGAAATTGATTCCGATGGTGTCACCCGGAAGTCAGTTCGGTTTTCTCGGCATCTCCTACGTCACATTTCGCGCACTTGATATCGTGTTTTGCCTCAGAGACAAGGTGATCGTTGCGCCCGGCACGCTCGATTTGTTGATGTTCCTGTTTTTCTTTCCGACCATTTCTGCCGGCCCGATCGATCGGTATCAGCGTTTTGCAAGCGACTGGAGAAGGAAACGGACGCGCGCTGAGTTCCTTGTCGATCTCGATGGCGCGGTACACCGCCTTTTTCGCGGATTTCTTTACAAGTTTATAGTCGCGGCGCTGATCAAACAGCACTGGCTCGAGCCGGCAGCGCGCAGTGGGAGCTTCCGTGCACTCCTCAGCTACATGTATGCCTACAGTTTCTATTTGTTTTTTGATTTTGCTGGCTACAGCGCTTTTGCCATTGCTCTCAGTTATCTCTTCGGTATCCACACTCCGGAAAACTTTCGTCGACCGTTCCTCGCACGAAACATCCGTGACTTCTGGAACCGCTGGCACATCACGCTTTCGTTTTGGTTTCGTGATCACGTTTACATGCGCTTCCTGCTTGCCGCTGGGCGCGGCAAATGGTTTGCGAGTTTACACACCGCCGCGATCTTGGGATATTTTCTTGCGTTCGGGTTAATGGGCTTGTGGCATGGGATCGAGCCGCACTACATCATTTATGGTCTCTACCAGGCGACATTGCTCTCGGTGTTCCACGTTTTTTCCACCTGGAATAAGGTGCATCACTATTGGCGCGAGGGCCCCCTTTCGAATGCTCTGGCCATTTTCATAACCTTCCATTTTGTTTGCTTTGGGTTACTTATTTTTTCTGGACGCATTGGCGTCGCGCCGCTGCCGCATCACGTAGGTAAAATCGAGCGGACGGACTACAATGAGATTTCTGGGGACAAGTCTAAGCCAAATGCCCAAGCTGATATCGAACTTTGGGACGGCGAGCAGCGTCTAATGGCGTTCTGTGCGCATCAATTCCGGCAGGACCCCTTGGATGCAGGTTACGGAAACGGCCGACATGCTTTTCGCATCCCAATACCGCCTGTATTTAAGGATGGCCAGTCGCACCTTATGCATCTTCGATTTCTGGGGCAAAAGGGAATTTAGCCAAAACATGGAGAACAATTGTCTGCCGCTAATGTAAAAACGTGTTGTAGCGCAAGCATCTTCGCTTGCGATATCAGACGCGCAATCTTTTCCTGAGACGCATGTCGAAGCGGGAAAATTTACATTTTAACCGTAACTAGGCTGCGCTCGTGCTTGCGCGGCTCAGGTTGCGCGACGATTTTTCATTCGAAAAGCTGCCGATTTCCAAGGCCCCACCGCCTTTCTGCGTTCCTAAATTATTTTGACCTATTCAGTTTTTATTGCCGGATAAGAAGTCACCTTTTTGGTGCACTCGCTGCGGCGAGCTTAGCCACGATTAGGCAAGACGAGCACAGACAAGAACGGCTGCGCTCGTACTTGCCTGGCTTTTGTGTCACGATTTTTCATTCGAACGGCCGCCGAGATTTCAAACATCTCTCTGCCTTTCAGGCTATCTGAGCTGTCCGATTACGCGACGCATATAAAGTCACGGTTTTGGTGGTGGGGCTTTTTCCGGCGCGACTTCATATTCCGGCTTGGGCGCACCCATCAGCCAGTGATCAAACCACCCGACGATGTTTTCTAGCCGCTCGATGCGGTGCCACGGCTGACCCGAGCGGGAAAGCTCGTGAGATTCGTTCGGAAAACGTACCATTACTGTCGGGATTTTGCGGAACTTGAGCGCGCGAAACATTTCCTCACCGCCCGCGCCGGGCGGCGTGCGATAATCGGCTTCACCGAGGATGAACATCATCGGCGTCTTCACATTCTTGATGTAAGTAAGGGGAGAGCGTGCTTTGAACTCCTGCTCGTCATCAAACGGTGGCGCCTTGAACCAGGTCGGCTGAAATAGCGTCAAGTCAGCCGAGTACCACCAGGTTTCCCAGCTTGCGATATCACGCTGAGAGACTGCGGCAGCAAACCGGTTTGTTTGTCCAACAACCCAGTTTGTGAGCAATCCGCCGCCGCTCCCGCCGGTCACCCCGAGTTTCTTGTCGTCTATGTATCCGCGGCGAATCACATCATCCACGCCGGCCATCAAATCCTTATAATCATCGCCGGGATAATAATACTGAATGATGTTTCCGAAATCCTGACCGTACGTCGTGCTGCCGCGCGGGTTTGGGTAAAGCACCACGTAACCCTTGGCGGCCATCCACTGGAACTCATGCTCGAAAATGTAGCCGTAGGCCGCGTGCGGCCCACCATGTATGTCCAGAATAAGCGGATATTTTTTCGCGGGATTGAAGTCTGGCGGTTTCTGTACCCACGCCTGAATGCTTTTGCCGTCAAAAGTCTTGTAATGAATTTCTTCCGGCTCGGTGAGATTAAGCTTTCTGAAAGACGCGTCATTGATGTGCGTTAGCTGGCGTCCTTCGCCGCCGCTGCGATCTATTACAAACAGATCATTTATCCGCGTCGGCGTCGAAACCGTGTAAATAATTTTGGATCGATCTGCTGGCGCGCAAAAACGGAGCACCGCCTCGTTTCCATGTGTGAGGTCAGTTTCTGCACCGTTCTCGACATCAAACGATCCGAAAACGGTTTTGCCTTCTTTTCCACAGACCTCGAGCAAACTGTGCCCGTCAGGCGTCCATAGTGGAATATTTGCGCCGCCAGCCCGTGGTGCCGCGTTGTCGCCAAAAACGCCGTCGCCTATGTCGAAATCGAACGTCGTGGTCAGATTTCGCGGCTTTGCGTTCGGCGTAAGATCTAGGATCCATAAGTCCGGTTGCGTGTAGGAATTGATCGGCTGCGTTATCGACGCGGTAAACGCGATCCGGCTGCCGTCCGGACTGAGCGACAAATTATTCATTTCCATATCGATCGAATTGAGTTTTGTCGGTGCCCCGCCATTGGTTGGGACCGAATAGAGCTCGGTCCTCGACAGTTCGTAATACGGCTCATCCACGCGCAGTGAGGTGAAATAGATCTGCGTGGTGTCATTCGACCAAACCACGTTACCTTCATCAAACCGGCCGAAAGTCAGTTGTTTCGGCTGCACTTTTTCATCGGCATTGCGTGGCGCTGCGACGATCCAGATGTGACGCGGATGCTTCGGGTCGGCATAGCCTTCGTTGTCTTCGCGATAAATTGCGCGTGTGATTACGCGCACATCGCTTTCGTGTTCCGGTTCGATCTCCGCTTTTTTTGTAGCTGCTGTCTGCTGACCGGCATCTACGATCCCTGCTACAGAAGTCGGATGCGGTGACGGGGAGCTTTGTTCCACGGTTTTCTTCAGTTCTTGCTCCTTGCGTTTCCTTTCCTGTTTGGCGAGATCATCTGCGTTTGTTTCGCTTATGAACGCGATGGTCTTTCCATCGGGTGCGCACACCGGGTTGCTCGCGCCTTTTGGCAGATCGGTGAACGCAAATGAATCGCCACCCGCCATTGGAAGGATGGATAATTGCGGCGGCTCGGGCTTGCCATCCTTTTCCGTGGCGCGCAGAAACAGCAAGTACTTGCCATCCGGCGACCAACGTGGCGCGGAATCATGCTCGCCTTTTGTTAGTTGATGCGGCTCCTCGCCGCCGGCGACCGGCACCGACCAGATCGAGGTGTTATAACCCTCTTTCTTTTCGTTCACCGTGACGCGCACAAACGCAACGCGCGTTGCATCTGGCGAAATTTGCGGGTCCCCAATCCAAACAAAATCGAATAGATCCTTTTCGGTGATGCTTCGCTTTTGAGCGTAAACGCTGGCGGTCCCTGCGATGAACAGGGCGCAAATGAGGAAGCTCAAATGCCGAACGACGACGAAAGGGGAGCGCACGCATCTTGCGTGCGGCCGCAGCATCCTGCTGCAGCAAGCGCGATTAGCAAGATGCCGATCGCAACAGGCTGGAAGCGTGCGCTCCTCAATAACGGATTTCATCATGCTTATCACATGTGTTCGATCACGTTGTCGCCGAACTGCGAACATTTGATCTCGGTAGCGCCTTCCATCAAACGGGCGAAATCATAGGTGACGCGCTTGCTTGCAATCGCGCCATTTAAACCTTTGAGAATCAGATCGGCGGCTTCCGTCCAGCCCATGTAACGGAACATCATTTCGCCCGAGAGAATCACCGAGCCGGGATTGACCTTGTCCTGGTTAGCGTATTTCGGCGCGGTGCCATGGGTCGCCTCGAAAACTGCGTGGCCGGTGATGTAA
>QHNF01000314.1 GCA_003218345.1 Verrucomicrobiota bacterium
ACCCCGGTCACTAATACGCCTTGCACGTTGCTAGGCAGATCCAGCTGGCGCGCAATTTCTGGAGTCAGTTCGCCAACATGAATCGAAGCCAACGGCCCGCTGCTTGCCTCTTGGTCGTTAGGCTGCTCTGGCGGTTCGGGCTGAGACTGGCCTCGCCGTGGCGTAACCCGGGCGCTGTCGTAATTAGTTGGCTGCTCTTTGACCTGGGTGGTCACATTCAGCGGTTTGCCATCGCGTATGATTTCGAGTTCAACATTCTTATTCAACTCTGTCTGCGCCACCATACTCCTCAGCGCATTTATATTCTTCACTTCGCGACCATTGAATTTGCGGATCACGTCGCCGCGTTGCAATTTCGCTTGAGCTGCAGGCGATCCCGGCACTATTTGGTCAATCACCACACCTTCGTTATCGGTGCTGCTTTGTCCTGGCTGCACCGCGCGCGTCTGGATGCCAAGGTAACCGCGAATAATACGGCCCTGTTTCAACAGGCTTTCGAGGGCGGTCCGAACCGTGTTCGATGGAATAGCAAAGCCAATGCCTGCCGAAGCGCTGCTAGGCGAAATGATGGCTGTATTGATCCCAATGACTTCGCCGCGAAGATTAATCAACGGTCCTCCGCTGTTGCCAGGATTAATTGCTGCGTTTGTTTGCAGGAGATCCCCGAAAGCGTCGGTGCGGTTTGGCCGCATTTTCGAACTGATAATGCCGTCCGTTACCGTCTCTTCGAATCCGAATGGATTGCCAATGGCCAAAACAAAATCTCCAGCCTGCACCGTGTCTGAATCGGCTAGTTTAAGCGGTTTGACGCCGGGATCGTCGATTTTGAGCACAGCCAGATCAACCTGAGAATCCGCACCGACCAGGCGCGCTTTTTTCGTCTGGCCATCGCTCAATTGCACTTCGATCTCATCAACCTGATCGACAACGTGATTGTTCGTAATGATGTGCCCCTCATTTGTGACAATTACGCCGGAACCGAGCGAATTTTGTACCAAAGCTTGGTCATTTGGATTCCGAAATCGTCGCTGATTGCCGTAGAAAAATTCGAAGAGATCGAGCCCGCGTTCCCGCGGTACGGAAATCTTCTTGGATGTTTTCACCGCGACGACTGACGGGATTACGCTACTGACGAGTGCACGCCGTTCACGGTTCAGTGCCTCCAGCGAGGCGACTTGCTTTGAATCCACGCTCGGAGTCGAAGCCAGCGTGTACTTTTCCGGCGTTCGGACGGAAGGTAAATTCAGCCCTCCATGTTTGAGGCGGTAATCATAGAGCAGGGAAATTCCTGCGCTGACCAGCAGGACAAACAGCAAAAATTTCGCAAAATTTTTCATTAACTGACGTTGGAAAAAGTGCGTCCCTGTTGTTCGACAATTAGGCGCCGGAAACGTTGATTTTCGGGCGATTCCAAATGCGGGTCTGCCTCGAAGATCGCCACGGCGGCCGCGCGCGCGCGTCGCATCAAATGCGCATCGGCCTTCAAATTGCCGATCTTAAGCGCAGGCAGGCCGCTTTGCGCCGTGCCGAGCAAGTCACCGGGACCGCGTAACTCCCAGTCTGCTTCCGCCACCTCAAAGCCGTTATTGCTTCTTTCCAAGACGGCGAGCTTTGCCGAAGCCTCCTTCGGCTGATTCGAGGTCAGCAAAATGCAATACGATTTATGCTCTCCACGACCGATCCGCCCCCGAAGCTGATGAAGTTGAGCCAGACCAAAATGGTCCGCGTTTTCAATTAGCATCACAGTAGCATTAGGAACATCGACGCCCACCTCGAGCACAGTCGTGCTGATCAACGCGTCGGTTTCGCCATTGCGGAAGCGTTCCATGATTTCCTGTTTCTCAACTGCTGGAATGCGACCGTGAAGCAGCTCGCAGCGAAATGGACGCAATCGTTCCCGCCACAACTCGTATTCCGCCGCTGCCGCCTTCACGTCTAACTTTTCGCTTTCGTCGATTAATGGATAAATCACATACAGCTGCCGTCTTGCTTCTAATTGCGTCCGCAAGAAGCTGAGGACTTCGCCGAGCTTCGACTCATCGCGCACAGCCGTGATAATTTTTCCCCGGTTGCGCGGCATTTCATCGATAGTTGAAACATCGAGGTCGCCGTAAATGGTCATTGTTAACGTGCGCGGGATCGGTGTCGCGGTCATCACCAGCACATCGGGCGTTGGCTCGCGCGCGGTCAACCGGGCGCGTTGCGCAACACCGAACTTGTGTTGCTCGTCAATCACAACAAGCCCGAGATTCGAGAACGAAACATTTTCGTAAAGCAACGCATGTGTCCCAATGATAATCTGCGGTTTATCCTCACGCATTTTGTCTCGGGTAGCGCGCGCGTCTCGCGTGCTGGTTTCGGCTTCCCCCCGAAACAATCTTTCATTGCGCGCCTCATCGTCCTGAGTCCAAACCCATGGATAGTCCTCATTTTGCGCAGCCACACCTAAGTCCCACGGGTTACGGAGAATGTACTGGAACTTCTCCTTCAGATCGCGATCTGATCGAACGTACCGGTCAAATCTTTCTTTTTCCCAAAGTGTTCCACTCTTCTGTTCGACCTTGTTGATTTTGTGCGCCGAAAACGATTTCATCGAATGTATTAGGACGCTCAGCGGCCAGAAAACTACGTTTCCCGCATAGTCATTTTTCTTCGGCCACGGTTGAATAAGAAAATGCACGTGATCGGGCATCACGCAGGCTGCAAATAGCTCGTAGTGTTTTTGATGGAAATGCCGCAATGCGTCGAGAACGATCGTACGCGCCTTTGGCGATAACCAACGCGGCGAGCTTGTGCCAATCGTCACGGCATAAATCGCCCATGGCTTTTCGAAATGGGGAACTCGGCGACGAGAGTAAAAAGCGCCGTCAGGTGATTGAACATTAAGAAAAGTCCGCGACGGCGCGACGCCGTCGCCAACACGCGAGACGCGTGCGCTACCCTGATTTTCCGCCGCAGCAAACAGCGGCAACGGCCCGCTCTCTTCCTGCCGTGCGCCGGTTCGGAGTGCGATGCGCACACCCAGCGGCTCCAGCCAGCGCCGCAAAACAGCGTAATGTTGCTCAGCTAGAATCTGTGTCGGCGCCATGAACGCGGCCTGATATCCAGCTTCGATAGCGAGCAGCATCGCCGCTATAGCGACGACGGTCTTTCCCGAGCCAACATCCCC
>QHNF01000311.1:0-3130 GCA_003218345.1 Verrucomicrobiota bacterium
CTAACGAAAACAGTTCGCGACGCCGCTCTCATTATGAACGCGATTGCAGGTTATGATCCGCAAGACAGCACCGCTCTCGACGAGCCGCCGCCGGACTATGACGCAAGACTGGGAAACGATTTGCGCGGTCTACGGTTAGGCTTGCCAAAGGAATACATGGCCGAAGGGATCGATCCGCAGGTAAAAGTGGCAACTGATGCCGCGGTGAAACAGATGAACTCGTTAGGCGCAGAGATTGTCGATGTTTCATTGCCCGCTACTGATTACGCGATCGCGGTCTATTACATTTTGGCAACTGCTGAGGCTTCGGCCAACCTCGCGCGCTTTGATGGGGTGCGTTACGGATATCGAACGGAAAATCCCAAAGACCTGCTCGATCTTTACGGCCGCACCCGCGAGCAAGGTCTTGGTCCGGAGGTGAAACGTCGAATCATTCTTGGCACTTACGTTTTGAGCTCCGGCTATTACGATGCTTACTATCTGCGCGCGCAAAAAGTGCGCGAGCTGATTCGGCAGGATTTCGCCAAGGCATTCGAAAAAGTCGATGCATTGATTTCGCCGACCTCGCCAGTGCCAGCATTTAAATTAGGTGAACGGGTCGCCGATCCGTTGCAAATGTATCTCGCCGACATCTTCACCATCGCAGCTAACCTGGCCGGAATTTGCGGAATCAGCGTACCATGCGGTTTCGCCGAGGTGGATGGGCATCGGTTGCCAATCGGTTTGCAGTTGCTAGGCAACGCGCTGGATGAAGCGCGCATTTTGCAAATCGCGCATGCATACGAGCAGAGCACAGACTGGCACAAGGCGCGTCCGCCGATAGCCACCCCTGTGCGTAGCGCGTGAAAGATTTGGCCGCAGCCTGGAAAGGTTTCGGTGTGTTCAGTCGCCGATTCAACAGCGCGGCCGGGCTTGGCGCATTGCTCGTGATCTTTATCGCGACGGCAACGGTGTTTTCGGCGCTTCCACTCCTCCGCTATTTCCGCGGCCACACCATCATGGATTACAAACTCTGGTACGAAACCGGCAAACATGTGCTCGCCGGCGATGAAATCTTTTTCTTTCGTTCCGGGAAGTATGATTTCATGTATCCGCCGCCTTGTGCCCTCTTTCTGGCGGGTGCGAGCGTGCTTGGGCAAGGGGGACTGATTTTTCTTTTGGTCGGGATCAACTCGGCGGCGTGGTTTTACAGTGCTCGCTTGGTTGCCACTCTCACCGCGGGACAACGCGGATCAGGGAATGTGTGGCTCTATCTTGTTCCGAGCCTGCTGGTGATCGTTTGGATCTGGTCCAGTTACCATCTCGGCCAGCCGAGCGTTGTGTTGCTTGGGCTGATGCTTGGCACTTTTGTCGCGCTGCGCGCGAATCGCGAAGTTTTCGCCGGTGGACTGATCGCAGTTGCCGCCGCGATCAAAGCGTTTCCGGTAATTGCAATCATTTATCTGGTTTACCGCCGTTACTGGAAAGCAGCAGTCAGTCTCGTGGCAATGCTTGTATTTTTGCTTCTCATTTTACCAGCGCCGTTCCGAGGATTTGAACGAGCGTGGCGCGACCTGGAAAAGTGGAGCGCCGGAATGTTGAAATACAGCGAAATCAGTGTCGGCCAGCGCCCGATGCGCAGCTACACCTGGAAAAATCAATCACTTATTGGTGTGACGAATCGTTTGTTGCGCCATGTCGACGCCGACGCTGCTTCGGCTCCTCACCCACCGATCTACGTAAACTTTACGGATCTTAAGTTCCCAATCGTTAACGCGATCATCGTGAGCGTCGCACTGGCTTTGGGCATGTTGTTTATCCTGGTGATGCCTCACCGCGGTATGCGAACGTCGGAGAGCGATGCAATCGAATTCGCTCTGCTCCTTCTGTTGATGCTGATGATGACGCCGCTTTCCTTTGGCTACTTCTTTTCCTGGCTCATGCTGCCATTTGCGGTAATCACACAACGAGTGCTTGCTGGGAAAGGGTTGGCTATTCTGTTGTGGAGTTTGCCGGCGCTGGCTTTACTTGCTCTCGCCCTGCCATTCCCGCGGCGTGCGCAGCTCTACGGAAATATATTTTTCGCCACGTTGTTACTCTTTATTGGACTCTCAATTGAGCTTCTGCATTGCAAGCCACAACGAGACCAGGCCCAACCGCCCGCGACTTGAATCCGAAACATTGATTTCGCGCCGCCGATTTCAATCGCTTGCGCAGCAGAGCTAAATCCGGTTTCCTACCGGTGCTCGTGCGAAATAAGATCGACAATAAGCGTTGCGCCGCTGGTCTGGCCATATTGTCGATCTTTTTGAGCGGCTGCGGCCATAGTGGGAACGCGGTTTCAGGAATCATTGAAGTGGATGAAGCGCATGTCGGCCCGCGCTCGGGTGGACGCGTAGAGAAAATTTTTGCCTGGGAAGGCGATCATTTGCACGAGGGCCAACTAATCGCGCAACTCGACGCGTCTGAGCTGCGCGCTCGGCGCGATCTTGCTGCCGCGCAAATCAACACGGCAATCCACGACGCGGATGCACAACAGGCGCAATTGGTGTTCTTGCGCGATGAAGCGCGGCGCCAGCAAGATTTGCTTGGGCGTAAGGTCGTTTCGCCGAGTGATGCTCAACGCGCGGAAAGCTCCGCAAGAACGCAGGAGAAAAACGTCCAGGCTGCCCAAATGCGCGTCACGCAGGCGCGCGCTCAGCTTGCCGACATCGACGCCCAGCTCGCCGAGATGCAAGTAATCGCGCCAAGCGATTCCATCCTTGAAGTGCTTAGCGTGAAGGTTGGCGACGTATTGCCGCCGAATGCTGAAGTGGCCACACTGCTCCTGACGCAACACCTATGGGTGCGGGTCTATGTACCGGAGACATGGCTCGGCCGAATCAACGTAGGCGAGCATGTCCGTGTTCGCGTCGATTCATTTCCTGGAAAGGATTTCGACGGCGTCATCGAACAAATCAGTCGCCAGGCCGAGTTCACGCCGCGCAACGTGCAAACGGTGGCAGATCGGATCAAACAAGTATTCGGCGTCAAGATTCGCCTTCCGAGCGACGAAGAGCGATTGCGCGCCGGAATGGCTGCCGACGTTTATTTTTCGAATGTGAAATGAGTGTCATCCCGAACAAAGTGAGGCGCCTCACATAATGACTTT
>QHNF01000311.1:3181-4587 GCA_003218345.1 Verrucomicrobiota bacterium
TCTTGGGAGAGGTCCCTCGTCGTCGGAGCCTGCCCTGAGCGAGTGCAGCGAGTCGAACGGGCGAGTCGGGATGACACAGCGTTAGATCGATATGGATGCGATGATCGAGTGCGACGGCCTAACGAAACGCTTCGGCACATTCACTGCGGTGGATCATGTTTCATTTTCCGTCGGCAAGGGATCGATCTTCGGCTTTCTTGGTCCGAACGGTTCCGGCAAAACAACAGTGATCCGGATGTTGTGTGGAATTCTGGAGCCCAGTGACGGCACGGCGCGAATCGGCGGCCACGATATTGTGCGAGATATGGAGCCAATCAAGGAAATGATCGGCTACATGTCGCAACAGTTTTCTCTTTACGACGAGCTCACGGTGAATGAGAACCTCATTTTTGCAGGAAAACTTTACGGTCTGAGCGGTCGCGAATTGAATCAGCGGCGCGACGAAATGATCGCAACCACGCATCTTGAGCCGTATTTGGACAAGCGTGCTTCGCAGCTGTCCGGCGGCTGGCGCCAGCGGCTTGCCATGGCTTGCGCGCTCATGCACAGACCTACGGTGCTTTTTCTCGATGAACCGACTGCTGGAATTGACCTAGTCGCCCGCCGTGAGCTGTGGGATTTGCTGTTCGAGTTTGCCGGTAAAGGCATGACGCTTTTTGTGACGACCCATTACATGGATGAAGCGGAGCGCTGCGATCATGTGGGCTACATTTACATGTCGAAATTGATTGTGTGTGGCGAGCCGGATGAGTTGAAGAAGATGCCCGAGGTAAATCCGTCAGGCACGCGGCGGCTCGATGTTACCTGCGATCATGTGACGACCGCGCCATCAGCTTCGCGGTGTGCGAAGTGCTACGGTCTTTGGTCAATCCATGCATCTGCTGGTGGACGAAAGTGTCAAGCGCGCACAAATCGACGAACAATTGCGCAGCGTTGGAGTCGGTCACTCTGAAATTCATGAAATTGGCCCTTCGCTCGAGGATGTATTTGTGGAACTCTCAGCCAAACATGCTGCTGAACGAAAGGCGGCCTAACATGCCTGTCATCCTGAGCGGAGCGAAGGACCTCACACATTAATGAAGGCGTTTTACGTCTACATGATGACCAATTGCAGCCGAGTTGTTCTCTATACGGGAGTAACAAACAGTTTAATGCGACGAGTCTGGCAACATCAGAATGGCGAAATAGAAGGTTTTACCAAGACTTACAAGACTAGCCGACTGATCTATTACGAACGCTTCAATGATCCACGCGACGCGATTGCCCGCGAGAAGGAGAGCAAAGGCTGGAGACGCGCTAAGAAAAATGCACTTGTGGAAACAAAGAATGCGGAGTGGGCGGACTTATCGCCGATGCTTTTTCAGCATATGCGAGGTTCCTCGCGTCGCTCGGGATGACTTAGAGAA
>QHNF01000312.1:0-1300 GCA_003218345.1 Verrucomicrobiota bacterium
TGGATTGGTCCGGCTTGCGTGAGCGCGCTCGAATAAAGATGAAACGCGTCAACGTGGATCATTCCCGCATCGAGATCGTCATTCGCTTTTAGAAAAGTTCGAAGGGATTGCGGCGCGACGTTGCGGCAGCGTGCGATCGTAATGTGCGGATGCCAAGGGCGAAGCTCCGGCTCGAGGCCAGCGGCAAGCGCTGCTTCCTGCACCCTCTTGTGGATTTGGAACAGGTGCGGGTGCGCTTGACCTACGCCGATCCAGATAACGTTCGGCGCGCCTTTCGATGGAAAAGTCCCGACGGCCGTGATCGGCAGGAAAAATGCGCCGAACTGGATCGCACCGAGTTTTTCACGCAACGCGAGATTGATATCGTCCGGGACATCGCCGAAGAAAGCGAGCGTCAGGTGCATTTGCTCGGCATCAATCCAGCGCACGCCGCGAATCTCCGGATCAAGTCCTGCAAGGAATTGCCGTGTTGACTCCGGCAGGTCGATAGCAACGAAAAGACGCTTGGCCATCGGGAAGCAAACGTCCAACGCTCAACGCCCAACGTCCAACGCTCAGTTACATCCGACCGCGACAAGAGCGATCGCAGCTACAACAACTGGCTTTTTTCTTCGTTGTTTTTCTGTGTCGCGCGATCGCCGAGGCGCGTCAGCCATTTCGGTGTTAATCGGCGGAGCTGCGAGCCAGCCTTTAATTGATTGCCTTGTTCGTGGCTTGGTCCGGGAAGAAACCGATTTACAAACTTCATCAAGTAGCCGGTGAGATTTGGAAACAGCGCGTTCCCAAGAATGGCGCCGCGCGCAGCAAATGTGAGCGTGAGCGATGATTGACCACGACGGCAGGCAGCCAGAATTTTTCTCGCAGCGCGATCGGCGTTCATGGAGATAAGCGGCGCTCCGGCCGAAGCGGCGAACCAGGCGAACTCGATGTCGTGTTTGCCTTTGAATTTCGCATTCACGTGCGACCCGGTGCGCATCATTCCGGGAGCGACTGTTGTCACATGAATGTTATCGCGTGCGAGTTCAGCTCGAAGGGCGTCAGAGAAACCGGTGAGCGCAAACTTGCTTGCGCTGTATGGCGCCAGATGTGGCACAGCCATTTTGCCGCCGATAGAAGAGATATTTACGATGCGGCCACCGCCCCACGTGCGCATTTCGGGAACAACCTGTGAAACCAATTCGAAAGGCGCCCAAAAATGCACTCGCATGGCGCGCTCAAAATCGTCCCGGCCCATATGCTCAAGCGGACCTACTTCGATGATGCCCGCGTTGTTGATCAAGATGTCGATTTTGCCAAAGCG
>QHNF01000312.1:1549-4531 GCA_003218345.1 Verrucomicrobiota bacterium
TAGCGTGCCGTTCGAGTGATGCGCAAAATCAGCCATACGGCAAGGAGGAGAGCGCCTGCCCGCCGCAAAACGCGAGAATTCATTTCAGGAAGTTATAGTCGAGTACGCAAAGCTTCGCAGCAAGGTGCTGGTCTGCTTTAGCGTTGATTTGCCTCTCCCTCGGGAAGGAGGAGGTGGGGCGACGAAATGTGGGCTCGCTAAGGGAGGGATTCGTGCGATCGGCGAACCGGTGGACTGCCAGCCTGCGCTCCCCGATCAGCCGTGCTTCCGATTGAAGCGCGCGACTTCGCGCGCCGTCTCGCGTTCGACAGCGCGCTTCTTTAGATCTGCCCGCTTGTCATGCGCTACTTTCCCCTGCCCCACACCCAGCTCCGCTTTTAGCTTTCCGTTTTTCCAATAGAGCTTGAGAACGACAAGCGCCCGGCCCTTTACCTGCGTTTCGCCATAGAGCTTGTCGATCTCCTGCCGATGTAACAACAACTTGCGGACGCGTTTTGCGGCTGGAATTTCGTGGCTGGCGCGTTCGTACGGTTGAATATCGGCGTTGTAAAGAAAAGCCTCGCCATTTTCGATTCGCGCGAACGCATCGCTAATATTTGACTTGCCTGCTCGGATCGTTTTCACCTCGCTGCCTTTCAGCTCGATGCCCGCTTCGTAGCGCTCGAGAATGCGATAATCACGAAGGGCTTTGCGATTGATAACCGATTCATTCGCCATATTGCACACGGGGTCCAGCTCGGCACAGACGAGTCCGTCCCTGGCGACCTGTGCCACGAACCAGGAGACTCAGTCCGCTAAGCGCCGTCCGAGGAACCCTCGATTGACTCGTAGGTCAACTTGCCAGCGATGATTTCCTTGAGCGCGATGTCGGTGAGGGAAGCCCGCGGACTAACCTCCACCATGGGTCGATGTCCCAAACCAAGCTGACGCACGCGCTTGGAGACAACATTGATCAGAAGTTGCTGATTCGGGATCACCTGGGCTGCTTCTTGTAGAAGTTGAGTCGTCATATGGCGCAAGAAACGAACGGGGCGGGATGCTTCCGTCGGGAATTGAAGAATGGTCGGTAAGCTGCCTGCGAGAGCGGATGGAGTAAGTTGCGGGACAAGCATGGTAAAAACGAATGTTGACTTTCCAAGTGAAGCAGCTCTTTGTCAACCCCGAAAGCCTCTCGGGGTCAACGGATTTTGTTCGTAACAATACACAGTATTTTCAGATGAATAAGATGCCAGCCGCAACCGGCAGATTTTTAGTCATCGACTTAGCCCAAATTATTTGCGCTGCCACTCGCCGACCCAGGTACCCACTCGTGATAATCCGCCCGGGACGAGGCTTCCAGCGGATACAAGTTCATCGACTTCAGCCCTGATTGGTGCCGCTGCCATGTTACGTGGAGCGGGTCGCGCCACGCGCTGACTTTGCACGACCTCGCATTTCAAGAGCAAATTCGAGAATAAACAACAGAGCAAGAAATTGCGCTAAGATTGCAAAGAATAACTGCACGGTGACGTAACGACGAAGTTCCAGAGAGTGAACGACCGCCACTTCAAGGCAACTCGCCATGGTATACGAGTATGCGAACAAGACCAAACCAGCGAGCCAGCACAAGTGTTTCCGCCATTTTTCCTGTAACAACACTCCCGCGCTCAACGCGGACGCGATCAAAAGCAGTGGCAGATACGTTACTGCCAAGACAAGAAATGGCTCACGGATATAAGCCCGTTGTTGGACAACCGGCGCAGTCCGCGCCAGCACTTTTGTCCGATCCATAAACTCAATGGCTGGCCGGTAAGCCGTCCAAATCTTGCGATAGGGCTCTCTATCAAGGGAAGTCAGCCCTCGCTCATATTGACGACCGAGTGGTAGAAATTTTGTCTGCCTGTAAACGGGGCATATCGGTGTATAGAAAATTCTCAGTTGCCGCGCAATCTTTTTAACGACGGCAAACGGTCGCTCCCGCCAGATTCGCCAGTAGTAGAACCGGTAAAACGCGCAGAGGGCAGATACATTGCTGCCGAACTCCTTGTGCAATTGGGCCGCGATCGAACTCCGGTCATATTTCAGGTAATCAGGATCAAAACCGAGCGTTGAATAAACGCGCGAACTGGCCGCAGATTTTGCAATTTCGGCTTCCAGCGCAGCGCGAACGCGGCCAAGCCACTCCCGCGGATAGGGAACTCTGGCATTAAGTTTGAGATCGTCAGCCATTTGATCACGGATCAGATCGGCGTGAATCACAAACAGAGTGGCTGGCAAAAAGGTCTTGCTTGCCTCGTCATTGCGACTCAGAAAGTGCTCTGGCAACAAAAACAATGCGGCGCACGCTGCCGCACCGCCAGCGAGCATCATCTTTTGCCCGAACCAGCCTTGTCGGAAGAAAATGATGCCGATGGGCAGGAGCGCGACAATCGCAGCTAGCGCGAAACTTGGCTTTACGGAAGCCAGCAAGATCGACGTAAACACGGCGGCTATGCCGTAAACCACTGTAGCCACTCGTCGGCGCTCTATAAAACAGCAGGCGTTAAACTGGATCACAAAATAAAGATTGATGCTGAACGAAAACGCAGACACCCCTTCCGGCCGAAGCTGGTTCTCAAAAAGAATGGGTTCGCCCGCCAAAAGAAAAGCGGCAGCAGCAAACAGTCCCAGTGCATAGTAAGCGCCGCGAGCAACCAGCGGATGCGTCACGAAAACACGGACCCGCTGCCACGTGAGCAATAAAATTACCCCAGCCAACAGCCCCAGAAAATGCTGAGCAACCGTGATCGCGCGAAAATCTCCAAAAACGCGAAGTAGTAAATACACGAAGCCGGGATAGATAAAGTTGCGTCCCTGCGTATGGCCAAACTCGCCGTCGGTAAGTTCTCTCAGCGCTGGCGAGAGATACCCCCAAGTGTCAGGATCAGCGATCGGATCGAGGGGGAGTACAAATCTTTTCCAGGCAGCCCACGCGAAGAGAATGATGATCCCGCTCCAGTAGTA
>QHNF01000321.1 GCA_003218345.1 Verrucomicrobiota bacterium
AGTAACGAACATTCAGCAAGATCTTTGTCCGCTGCAGCAGCGCATTGCGTTTTGCCGCAGGTAAATAAGTTCGCGTGTCTTCCGTTTTCGCGAATCCGATTGGAACCAGCCTAGGGTGACAATTGCGCGCCGCAAAAAAATCGGCGTTCGCAGCGATGAACGCTTCACGTCTGTCAGTCATCGCAGCCAGAAGGCAGATATCGACGTCTCTTTCGGAGTTTGCCGACTTCTTCCTTTGTTCAAGCAGTGGATGATAACCGAGCGGCAAATGGAAACAGCGCAGTCCACGCGCGCGGTATGCAGTCACGCCCGACAAATGAATGTCGAGCATGTCGCGTGCGTACGGCGCCATGATCAGATTGCTGTCAAACCAGTGGCTCTCGGGCTGTTCCGTGCCTAGCAAAAAAAGATGCCTTGTCAGGCGCTGAATCTTTTCCCAGGAGAGCTGATAACTTAAAAATAAATTAAAGAACTCATGAGGCGTAACCACGATTTGGATTTTGCCTTCCTCGGTTTTTTCGGCGGGAATTTGATCCACGAAAAGTTGCGCGTTACAACCCGCAGCACGGAAGCCGGCGCAAAGTAATTCGGCGATTTCGCGGATAAACAAATTCGATTTTGAAGTAACGAAAAAATGCACAGTCTTGATTTCGCGCTGTATTGAACTGGTCGCGCCCACGAACGTTTCGACGTTACCGTGACGAAGGCCGCTCTCGATCCGCGCGACCGACTCGGAGCGGGCGGGGGCCGCAATGCTTCGCGCCTTTCCGGGAAAGAATTGCGCGAGATAGGTCACGAGAAACTGCTCGACGCGCGGCAGACCTATCCGACCGAGAAAGGAAAGAGGCCACGCCCAGATCTGGGTGACAAAAATCGTTCGCCAGACGTTCGTTCGCCAGACGTTCTCATGGTCTCGGACCTCGATTGTCACTTGGCTTGGGCCGGCAGGCAGTTCGAGCGCCAGAAGAAAACCGCTTTGCCCTGCATCAGGCAAATCCGGGTAAGCGGCCGCGATTAGCGGTCGTGATCTTTTGCGGCGCGCCCGAAAAATCGACCGCGGCCGCAGAATTCCGCGGACAATTGCAGGTATTCCATAGACGGGCAGACCTCGGCGATGCAAGAGCCAACCCGTGATTTTGATTCGGTTCGTGAAACTAACACGATCTGGCGGCGCATCGAAACGGAACGCGTAGTCCGCAACCGCCGTTTCCTCTCCGATTGATTTACTCATATCGACGCAGCCAGACCTGAATTGAGCACAGTTTAACCCCCAGCGCTCTGCCAGGGTTTGATCGTCCGCGGAGGGAAGGCGAGGGTGAAGGGATCTTCGCCTAGTGAAACGTCGGGGTTGTAGAACGGATCACGCTGCAATATGTCGCCCCACTTTGAATTCATGTAGTCGACTTCCGCTAGGAACCGAATTTGCTTTGGCGTGCTGTCGTCAAAGCCACGACTAGCGGACTCGTGGTGAATCAGTTCCGCGTGTGGCGTCCAGACAATGCGGTAGCCGGCTTCGCGCAACCGCAGGCAAAAATCGATGCCATTGAAAGTGACTGCCAGATTTTCGTCGAACCCTCCCAGTTGTAAGTAGACTGCCCGTTTCACCGCCGCGCAAGCGTTATCGAGCACGATTATTTCATAGTCTTCGTAATCTGTTTTGTGAAAGATGCTATCGAGACATTTCTGGAGAGACCATGCTTGATCTCGCGTCGGTAGAGGATTGAGACCATTGGTCGTTCTGTCCGAAGTGAGTATTTGGTTTGTAAATATACGCCCTGGCTCGGCACCACCGTGCTGGCAATTCCTCTCGATCGAGGTGTTCCTGCACGGCCCGGCGAGCCGCTTCTTGCGCATATGGCTTGGCCGTGACGCACAACGCGGTGCTTTGATCTCCACTCCGCCAATGATAAAGCACCCAAGGCAGATGCTCGAAAGTTCGTACGAGCCCAAAATGGAATAGATTTGCGAGGCGGTTTTCGTCGCAATCACATCCGGGCAAACGCGCAGATGCGACCTGACATGCCGGGATGCTCCGGCAGATTTAATCAGGAGATATTTATGAAAAACAGACTCACTATCATCTCACGAGTTTCAATCACGGCGATTGCGCTTGGATCGCTTTCTTTTGCGTGGAGCGCAGCCGGCCAAAATCGGTCGCCCAGTCGGACAGATTCCAGCGCTTCACTCAGTGCGAAGGACAAAACCTTCATGCGAAACGCGGCCAAAGGCGGAATGATGGAAGTCGCGCTGGGAAAATTGGCCAGGGAAAAGGGCCAAAGCGCGGACGTGAAGAAATTTGGCGAGCGAATGGTCACCGATCACTCAAAGGCCAATAATGACCTGAAGGCCATTGCAGAAAAAAAGGCTTCAAACTGCCGAGCAAGGAGCCAAGCGAAGAGTGGAAATCAGATAAGGCTTACATGGATGCGATGGTGAAAGATCACGAGAAAGATCTCGCTGAATTTCAGAAGGAGGCTAACGAGGCAACTGATCCCGATCTAAAAGAATTCGCCGAAACAACTGCCAAGATGGTCCAAAAACACCTCGATCTTGCCAGGAAAACTCAAAGCAGGCTGCAATAAGTGCTGGTTGTCGGAACGCGGCGCGCTTGCTATGGCGCGCCGCGTTCTTTTAATCGCCCGGGATTCCGGTGTGGACTCGCAATCGCATTTCGACGATCCAGTTCCCGGCGCTCGAAGAGATCGGCGGTAAATATAACTGCGGATCAATTCCAGTAATTTGCAGACGGAGAAAGTTTGAATGGGGCAGACGATCGGCATCGCCACGGATGTTGATTTTATGGAACTCAGCCGTTGCCGCGGCCTGAAAAAGGACCTGGCCTAATCCAAGGACGCGGATGGAGGCGATGTCGATGACGTTGAGCGCGCTTACGAAATCGATTCGCAATGGCGATGCTCCAGCCCCGGCAGGCAAAGTAATGGAAACATCCTTCCAACTGTCGTGTCCGATCCGCGCGTTGACCGAGTCCACTTCGCGGTGGGTGCCGTCGCTAGTGTAGAAAATCTGAATGACAGTTTCCTGTGCTGATGGACTTTGCCGAATAGCGCCGGTTTGCCATTCCTCTGCCATCCGACGTTGCAGTTCGCGAGACTTCCCATTGTAATAATCAATCAAGGCAGCGCGGGCTTCACTGTTTGGATCAAGAAAGGT
>QHNF01000322.1 GCA_003218345.1 Verrucomicrobiota bacterium
TTAGTCTCCGGCAACGAAAACAAGCTCAACGAGTTCAACAGCGAAATTGTTGAGCGCATCAATGGTTCCGGTCGCGCGTATTTCACACAGACAAAATTGCGCGGTCGAACAGTTATGCGGATTGGGTTGGGAAATGTTCTCACGACCGAACAGCATCTGCGCCAGGCGTGGGAAATGATTCGGGAGACAGCCGACGACGTGTGAAAAGAGATTACAAATCCCAACGCACAAGTTCCAAACAAATTCCAATCAGCCAAATCCCAAACTAATGGCGTGCGACTGATTCGAGCACTGAAGTTTGGCATTTCCTTGGTTTTGGAGCTTGGGATTTGGGACTTCTGGCCGTGTTTGCAGCTGAGCTTCGCCGCCTCTACAATTTGTTCCGTTATGATGAAGTTACTGCGCAAGCATCGGCACTGGCTGATGATTGTGATCGCTGTGCTGGCGATTCCTTTCGTCTTCTATT
Organism: Verrucomicrobiota bacterium; assembly: GCA_003218345.1. Taxonomy (GTDB): domain Bacteria; phylum Verrucomicrobiota; class Verrucomicrobiia; order Chthoniobacterales; family UBA10450; genus Udaeobacter. Next base: position 467 of record QHNF01000322.1, read on the forward strand.
TCGTTCAACGGCCAGATTACGGCGCGATGCGCTCCGACCGATTTGCTCGCGTCTATGACCGAAATGTTTCGATGCTGGAAGCGCAGCAAATGGTGCGGCTGCTCAGTCTGGCGGAGGCCCTTGGCATGTCCGATTTTGTGCAGACGCTAGCGCCGGGTGCCAACCAGAATCAGAACGACAAACAGAAACAGAACCAGGTGTACGTCCAATTCATTTTGAACTTGCTGGTCCTGCGTCATGAGGCAGCTCAGCTGGGCATTCGTCCAGGTTCCTCAGAGATCGCCGACGTGGTGCGAACGCTGCCGGCTTTTCAAGGCGAATCGGGATTCGATATGAAGAAGTTCAGCGATTTTGTGCAGAATGCGCTGGCGCCAAATGGTCTTGCCGAGGAGCACATCGAGCAGTTGGTTCGTGACGAACTTTGCTTGAACCAAATTAAACAACTGCTGGCGGCGGGCGTTTCAATTCCCAAAGGCGAGCTCGACGAAAATTTTCAGCGCGCTTACGACAAATTATATGTGAGCGTGATTCGATTTCAGCCGGCTGATTTCGCCAAAGATATCGCGCCGAGCGATGAGGATGTGCAAAAGTATTATGAAGCGCATAAGGCTGAGCTTAAGACCGAAGAAAAACGCAAAGTCGAGTTTGTCACTCTGGGATTAACTGATGAGCAAAAGAAATTAGCCGGAAAAGAGCGCATCGAGGCTTTGCAGCAGCTTTCCGACCGCGCGACCGATTTCACGCAAGCGCTGTTGGAGAAAGGCGCAGATTTCAAGCAGGCGGCCGCGAAATTTCAGTTGCCAGTCCACGAAACTGGAGAATTCACGGCAGCGGCGCCTGATCCGCAGTTGAAGGTCGACCCGCAACTTGGTACCGCAGCTTTTAAATTATCAAAGCAGGAGCCGAACAGCGATCCAGTACAGGTAGCGGACGGATTTTATATTTTGCACCTCGCCGGCATCAGCGAAGCGCGACCTCTGAAGATTGAGGAGGCGAAACCGAAAATCGTGGAAGCGATTAAGAAGTCACGGGCGCGTGAGTTAATGTCAACGAAAGCCGCGGAGATCGTGCATCAAGTCCGCGAAGATATGAAATCTGGCCAGCCACTTGACGCCGCTATTCAAAAAGCTGGTGTAAAAGTCGAGAAGATCGAGCCGTTTTCGCTGATAGACGAAACAACGAAATCTCAAGACAAGGAACCGAAGAACGAACCGGCCGATCTTTCCTCTATTAAACAAGCCGTGGCATTCCTGAATACGGGCGACGTCAGCGATTTTTTTCCCGCAGGTGAGACCGGACTCGTTGCGGTGCTGGAAAAGCGGGAGCCATCGGCCGGTCCAAATGCTGGTGAACAGAAGGCAGCGTTTGAGAGGAGGCTGCTCGATAATAAGCGGCGAATTGTTTTTTACGAATGGTTGCGCGACCGGCAGCAAGCGGCTGGTCTCCAAACGACCAAAGGGTAGCCCGAACACTTTCGGGCAACAATCCTGACAATTTCCGTGGAACAGACGCGCGACCAAATCTTCGATGACGCAAACGGCGACCTCGCCGTCGGTGATCTGGAAAGCGCGGCGGAAAAATACCGGCGCTGCGTTCAGATGACGCCGGATTTTTTCGATGGCTGGCACGCGCTCGGCATGGCGCTGATGAAACTCGGGCGCTTTCCCGAAGCGATTGAAGCCGGAAAGAAAGCGGTCGCGCTTCGGCCGAATGATCAGATCGGTTGGACCAGTCTCTCGTTGTTTTACAATCGCGCCGGCAACATCAAGGAAGCCGAGGCAGCTGGCGCGAAAGCAAAGGTCCTCTCGTGGGGCGGCAAAATCGCAAAAGAATAAAGGTCCATTTTGCTATGGCGTTGGTGATGCAGTAGGTGACGGGGTTCGCAGCGGCGTCGGCCGTGGACTGACGGCCGGGATGCTCAATCCGCCCGGTGTTGCATATGAGCGCGGCGTAATGTCGCGGCCATCGTATCTTCGAATGAGGTCAGTCGCCTGTCTAAACTCACCCGGATGTTCTTTCTCGATCGCGTCCAATCGTTCTCCAATGAACTCAACGGGAACGGCGGGTGTGGCTGAGCTCAACACGCGCCGATATGCCAGCGCCGCTTCAAAAAAGCGTTTCGCTCGCTCGGCATTTTGACCTTCGCGCCAGTAGAGGAAGGAGGTGTAATCCTGGCCGATCAAGCTCTGGCCCGGCCCAGCAATACTGGAGCTGATCTCTCTTGCTGCCGAAATGGTGCGACTGAGCAATTCGAAATCGCGACGCGCGACAGCGGCCGCCC
>QHNF01000323.1 GCA_003218345.1 Verrucomicrobiota bacterium
CAAAGAGTTATTTGAGACGACGATGAATCCGGAGAAACGCAAGTTGCTGAAGATGGACTTGAACGACGATAACGCGGTCGATGCTGATAAAATGTTCACCATTCTCATGGGTGATGTCGTCGAGCCGCGCCGCCAATTCATCGAAGACAACGCGCTAAACGTGCGGAATCTCGACGTGTAAAATTCCAGATGGGAGGTCTGTTTCACAAACTGCGCCATCCGCGCCGCTGCTATGTTGTGTGCACAATCCCGCGCTCGGGCAGCAATTTGCTGACCGACGGGTTGCACGCCACTCGCCGTGCGGGTATGCCGAAACAATTCTTCTTGCCTAAGTTCGAAACCCGTTATGGCGCCGAACTCCGGCTCGATCCAGCTGCTGATTACGCGGCATATGTGCGCGGCATCGTCAGCGCGAAAACGACTCGCAATGAGGTCTTCGGTTTTAAACTAATGAGCTGGTATTTAGACGATTTCCTCAGCCGACTGCGAGAAACTCGCGGTTTCGGGAACGCGGCAACGGATGATCTCAGCCTGCTGCGAAATGCCTTTCCTCGCCTCCGATTTGTGCATATTCTCCGGCGTCACAGACTCCGGCAAGCGCTGTCCACAGCGCGAGCGCTGCAGACCGGGCTTTGGAAAGTGCAAAAGGGGAAATCGGTTTTGCGAGAACCGCAATTCGATGCGGAGTTGATCGAACAATCTCTTAGAGAAGCCGATCGCCAAGAAACGATCTGGCTCGATTTTTTTCAGCGAATTGGCGTTGACGCTTTCCAAGTCGAATACGAAAAACTATGCCAGGATTACGAGGCTACCATCCGTAGCGTGCTGGATTATTTGCAAATTTCGTTGCCGCGCAGCGCTCGGATTGGTCCCCCTGTGACAATCAGGCAAGCCGACGACGTTTCGCGCAGGTGGGAAGAGCGCTTCCTCGCCGAGCGTCCCTCGGCGTATTCGCCTGCCCATGGGTAACCCATCATGTATAACCAAAACGAAAAAGTTGAGCCGATAAATGTAGCCGAAGAGGTATCGAGGTCCTTCCTCGATTACTCGATGTCGGTCATTATTTCTCGCCGCGCGACGGACTCAAGCCATCGCAACGTAGGATTCTCTTCGCCATGCATGATCTCTCGCTCTTTCCGGGGCGGCAGCATCGCAAATGCGCAAAAATCTGCGGCGACACCAGCGGAAATTATCATCCGCACGGCGAAGCGGTGATCTACCCCACCCTCGTGCATATGGCGCAGCCCTGGGCCATGCGCGAGCGGCTGGTCGATGGGCAGGGCAATTTTGGATCGGTCGAAGGCGATCCGCCTGCTGCCATGCGTTACACCGAAGCGCGCATGACGCACCTCGGCGCAGCGCTCATGACCGACATGGAAAAGGACACGGTCGATTTTGTTCCCAACTACGACGAGACCCGCACCGAGCCCACCGTTTTCCCATCTGCGTTTCCGAATTTGCTCGTTAACGGCGGAACCGGCATCGCGGTCGGCATGGCGACCAATATTCCGCCGCACAATCTGAGCGAAGTAATCGACGGAATCTGCGCGCAAATCGACGATCCAGACATCACGCTGGACGAGCTGATGACGCACGTGAAAGGGCCGGACTTTCCAACCGGCTGCGCGATCTGCGGCGTGTCAGGAGTCAAGCAATATCTCGAGACTGGCCGCGGTAGCATGAAGGTGCGCGGCAAAGCCGGCATCGAGGAGCTCAAAGGTGGCAGGGAACAAATCGTCGTCACTGAAATTCCATACAACGTCAATCGCGCCACCCTCGTCGAACGCGTCGCGTCGCTGGTGAACGAAAAAGTGCTGACAGAAATCAGCGCGGTTCGCGACGAGTCAGATGAAAATACGCGGGTCGTTATCGAGTTGAAGCGAGACGCCAATCCAAAGGTCGTCATCAACAATCTTTATAAGCATACTGCGATGGAAAGCTCCTTCGCGGTCATCATGCTCGCGATTGATCACGGGCGCCCCAAACTGCTTTCGCTCAAGGAAGCAAATGCCTGCTACATCGAGCACCGACGCGAAGTTGTGCTGCGCCGCACGCGCTTCGAATTGCGCAAAGCGGAAGAGCGCGCGGAAACGCTTGAAGGTTACCTCATCGCACTGGCCAATCTGGACGAATTTATTCGTATCATTCGCGGCTCGGCCAACCGTGATGAGGCGCGAGTGAAATTGCTCGCTTTCGAATTTACGAGGCGCCAGGTCGAGCAGCTCGGCATCTTGATTCGCAGCGAGGCCCGCCTAACAAATGGACGTTACGCCTTCAGCGAACAGCAGGCTGACGAAATCCTCAATCTTCGGCTGTATCAGCTCACCGGGCTCGAGCGCGAAAAGATCGACAAGGAATATAAAGAGCTGCTGGGATCGATCAAAGATCTCCGCGATATTCTGGCAAAAGAGCAACGCGTCTTCACGATCATCAAAAAAGAGCTCCGCGAAATTCGCGACAAATACGGATCGCCGCGCTTGACGCAGATTGCGCCCGCCGAGGCCGAGATCAACATGGAAGATCTCATTGCCAACGAAGGTTGCATCATCAGCATCACACACGCCGGCTTTATCAAACGCACCGCCGTGAGCGCGTTTCGTGCGCAGCGCCGCGGGGGCAAGGGCGTGATCGGCATGTCAACGCGTGAAGGCGCAACGGAGGAAGAGGAAGGCGACTTCATCGAGCACCTCTTCACGGCGACGACGCACGACTACCTCATGTTTTTTACGCAATCCGGACGCGCTTACGTCGAAAAAGTTTATGAGATTCCCGAAATGGGGCGCGCCTCCAAGGGGCGCTCCATTGCAAATATTCTAGAGCTGCGTCCCGAAGAAAAGATCGCGGCCACAATCCGGGTTCAATCCAAGAAGTCAGGAACCGGAGCGAGTGCTGTCGATCAAACATGGGACGAAAACCTCCACATCGTTTTCGCGACGCGCTCCGGCATCGTCAAAAAATCAAACCTTTCCGATTACGCGAATGTGCGTCGAGGCGGCATCATCGCTATCCAGATCGAGGAGGACGATCGCTTGATCGACGCAAAGCTCACAAACGGTAACAACGAGCTTGTGCTGATCACTAAGAAAGGAATGAGCCTGCGTTTCCACGAGGAGCAATTGCGCGATCAGGGACGCAACACCGTTGGTGTATGGGGTATTCGGCCAGGCAAGAACGATCACGTTGTTGCCCTCGCCATTGTTGATCCAAGTGCGATGTTGCTCGTGGCCGGTGAGAATGGCATCGGAAAGCGCACGCCATTCGATGATTACCGCCGTCAATCGCGCGGCGGCAAAGGCATCATCACCATGAAAACCGGCGAAAAGACCGGCGACGTTGTCGGCGCGCTGACTGTTACCGATAAGGATGAGCTGATGCTGATCACAACCAAAGGGCAGATGGTGCGAACACGGGTAAAAGAAATCCGCGTCGTCGGTCGAAACACGATGGGTGTAAAGCTGATGGACCTCCGAAATGGCGAAAAGCTTCAGGCAATCGCGCCCGTTGTCAGCCAGGCGGAAGAAGAAGCGCAAACTGCAGAAGTGCCCGCTGAGAAATCGCAGAGCCAGGAACCTGTTTAATTACAAGCGGTTTCAAA
>QHNF01000324.1:0-3163 GCA_003218345.1 Verrucomicrobiota bacterium
TCACTTCACCTGGGTTGAAGCAGCGTTTCTTCGAGACGGTCGTGGTTTACAATGGCGTCATTTATCCGATCGGCGTCTTCTTGTGGGTCAAACGAATTTTCTCGCTTCGCGATCTGTTTCATCGTCTCCGCGCCGGAACGGCAACCGATTCTGCGTCGCTCACCCAGGCGCGCCGGCGATTGATTCATTTGCCGTGGTTTGCCGCGGCGATTTGCGGCGTTGCATGGTTCTTATGCATTCCCGTCTTTGTCGGCGCGCTTCTTCAAATTCAAAATCCACTTGATGCGCGACTGCTCTGGCATTTGCCGATCTCATTTTGCGTGTCTGGTTTCATCGCGATTACACACACATTTTTTCTCGTCGAACTCGCGAGTCATTGGGGATTGTTTCCCGTTTTTTTTCGCGACGCGCGCGCCGATCTTACGCCGAACATCTTCACGCTTTCCCTGCGCGGCCACGGAATCATGTGGGCGGTTTCCGCTTCGATCTGCCCGATCGCCTCGCTCCTGCTCCTGATGTTTGCGCCGCGCTCTCCGGTTATGAATGTGGAATGGTTCGCGGTTTTCGTAGGCGTGGTCGGGATCGCATTCGGGATTTTCACCGCCCTGATGCTCAGCTGGCTCGTTGCCAAGCCGATCGATCAAATGCGCGCCGCAGCGGACGCCGTTTCGCGTGGCAAGTGGGACGTCAATGTCAGCGTGACGCGCGCGGACGAACTTGGGCGATTGCTGGGCGAATTCGACCACATGATCCGCCAATTGAAAGACAAGGAGAAATTGCGACAGACATTCGGTTTGCACGTCGGCAGGCGCGCAGCTGAACAAATTCTGGCGCGCGATCCAGGATTGAGCGGCGTCGAAGAGGAGATCACTGTCATGTTTGTGGATATGCGTTCGTGGACCGCACGGACGCGCGCTTCTACTCCGGGCGAAGTCATCGAAGTGATGAACGAATTTTTTCGGGCGACCGTACGCGTGGTCGAGGAAGAACATCGCGGAATGGTAAACAAATATTTAGGCGACGGGTTCATGGCGATTTTTGGCGCGGGCGACTCCGATTCGAATCACGCTCGCGACGCAGTTGCGGCTGGCCGTGAGATTTTATCAGCCGTAGAAAAGTTAAATGTCGATCTCGCGAAGAGAGATCACGCGCCGATCCAAATTGGGATTGGGATTCATTCCGGCCCGGCGATCGTCGGCAGCATTGGCTCACCGCAGCGACTCGAGTTTACCGCTATTGGAGATACTGTGAACATCGCCTCGCGCGTGGAAGGACTAACGAAGATAATCGGCAAACCATTGCTTCTCACAGCGGCTGTGCACGAGCGGTCGCGCGATTCATTCGACTTCGAAGAGCTGCCACCGCAGGAAGTGCGCGGCGTCGATGGGCGATTATCGATCTTCGCCGTGGGCTGCGAAGGCTAATTCATGGCGTCGCTTTCTGACATCGTTAGTTATACGGACGATTTTCTGCGCATCCGCGAGGTGGGCGATTGGGACCACGCGCTCAATGGTCTGCAGATCGAAAATTGCGGCCGCGTCACACTAATCGGCGCCGCAGTCGATGTCTCGACGCGCGTTTTGACGGAAGCTGCAAAGAAAAATGTCGATCTCTTGATTGTACACCACGGTTTGTTCTGGCCAGGTTTGCAACCGGTGACGGACGCGCTGCGCCGGCAACTGCAACTTGCGTTTGAAAATGATATCGCGCTTTATAGCGCGCACCTTCCTTTGGACATCCATCCGAAACTTGGCAATAACGCAGAACTCGCCGCCGCACTCGGACTGAAACGGACGCAGCTATTTTTGGAAGAAAAAGGTCAGCTGACCGGGCTGAAAGCACGCGCATCATTGCCGCGTAGCGAGCTCGTTTGCAAATTGCGGAGAGCACTGAGTGGCCCGCTGAAGGTTTTCAATTTCGGTCCAAAGCAAACTTGCACGATTGGGATTGTGACCGGTGGCGCCGGCTCGGAAATTTACCGGGTCGCGCAGGAAAACATCGACACGTTTATCACCGGCGAAGCCCCGCACTGGGCCGCCGTTGCGGCTGAAGAGCTCGGTGTGAATCTTCTGCTCGCTGGACATTACGCCACGGAGACCTTCGGGGTAAAAGCGCTGGCCGCGCATTTGTCCAAACGATTTCACGTTCCATGGACATTCATCGATTGCCCAACGGGAATGTGACGGTTGCGTCCGCAGCGAGGTGTGCCCGGCGCAGTGGAGTCCTATTTACCGTTATCGCCATGGTGCCGATCTCGATGTTTGGCGCAGCAAAACACGTTCAGCCAATTCAATTACCCGGCTACAAAGCTGTGCCGGTGCACTACGGCCCTTTGAACAAAATGATTATGTCGGTTCAAATCAATGGGCAGTCCGCAAATTTGCTGGTCGATACCGGCGCCAACCAAATCCTGTTGGACGCGAGCGCGGCCGAGTCGTTCGGCGTAAAACCATCACAACGCGGCCTGCGTTATATCGGGTTTACCGAAGTAAACGGCCAGCTATTGCCCGTCGGCTTTGTGGGGAGTCTCACAGCGGGGAACATGAATTTTGGCAGCAGTCCGGTGACGCTGCGTAACTCAAGCCAGTCGGACGCGCGGAACAGTGGCGTTGATGGTGTCTTTGGTCTCGACATTCTCACCCGTCACAAAGCGGTCATTAATTGTCGAACCAAGTTTATATTTTTTAGAGTTAATGGATCACGACCACTTCAACTCGGTTCCGTTGCTTTGGCAGAAAAATTTACGAAGGTGCCTCTGCGGCGAGAGGAAACTGGCGCCTTAAGCGTGCCCTGTTCAATTCATGGCCAACCCGCTCGCCTGCTCGTCGACACAGGGGCCTTTGTTACCACTTTTAACGAAGCTTTTGTTAGCTCGCTTGGAATCGCATTGCAGCCAACGCGGGCTTCTGCGCGTTTTACCAACAGTATGCGGCGAAAAATTAGTGTTGGCGAGATTAACGATTTTAGAGTCGGTGATTTCAAAGTAACACCTGCAAAATTCGGCGCGGTTGCGTTGCCTGAGTTCACGCTGCGGCAGGGTAACACCAGAATCAGTGGGATCCTGGGGATGGATACTCTGTACATCTGCCATGCCATCATCGATCTCGACAGCATGAATCTCTTTTTGAAATGAAGATTTAACCACCGATTCAACGGATGGCGC
>QHNF01000324.1:3203-5627 GCA_003218345.1 Verrucomicrobiota bacterium
ATTTTTAATCTGTGCCCCGAAAGCTTTCGGGGGAGTTTTGCTCCGGTGAATTCGAAATACCGGGTACGGATGTCCGGTGCCCGCACAGGCTCGCCATGGCGAGTCCGTCCAGTGGCGGACAACACGCCTGTGTTCCGTGCGCTTCGTCGTCAGCTCGTGTCTTATTCGTGTTTATTCGTGCCCATTCGGGGTTAGTGATCCGCGCGATCCGATTTTCTCCCGAAAATCAGTAATTTTTTGCTTTACAAGTGCTTTGCAACCGAGCGAAAAAGGGCGGGTGCGGGATCAAAGCGTAAACGAGTACACCCAATTCCCGCACGCATAGGTATTGCGAGCGGCGAATGGAAACCCCAAAAGCACGGACGTCAGGCAAGATCGTCTCCGGAGAAGACGCCGCAAAAACCCGAATCGTCGTCGTGGACGAACATCCGCTTCTTCGCCACGGGACCATCGCTTTCATCAATAGCCAGCCAGACATGATTGTCTGCGGCGAAGCCGACTGCATCCCGGACGCGCGGAGGAGTATCGAGGAATGCCGGCCGCACTTGCTCGTGATCGGATTACGGCTCGGCACCGGTGACAGCTTGGAATTTATCAAGGCGCTCAAGGCGGAATCCCCCGAGTTGCTAATTCTGGTGTACTCCGCGTTTGAGGAAAGCATCTTCGCCGCGCGCGCCTTGCGCGCAGGCGCGAACGGTTACCTGATGAAAAAGGCAGTCAAAGAAGAGATGTTGGTCGCCATTCGCGATGTTCTGCGCGGTCAGATTTATGTCAGCCGGGATTTGGCGATGCGCGCGTTCCAAGAATCACTGCAAATCGCGCAACAAAACCGTGCTTCAGTAAACCTCCCCACCATCGACAATCTGTCCGACCGCGAGATCCATGTTTTTCAGTTGATCGGTTCGGCGCTTGGCACAAAAAAAATTGCGCAAGCGCTAAATTTGAGCGTGAAAACGATCGAGACTCACCGCGAAAACATCAAGGCCAAGCTCGGTCTGCGCAGCGGCGCCGAACTGACCGAGCGGGCCACAGCATGGGTAATGGAAAACTTACTGCCGCTGCAAAAGAGCGAGCTCTCAGTCGTTAAGAAGAAGAAAGTCGTCCCCTTCCGGGCCGCCTGACGATAGACGAACCGCGGATCACACTGATAGCGCAGATGTTGTAGGGCGTCTGTGTCAGACGCCGATTCAAAATTCGGCGTTTCATAGAATAGAGCGTCCCCAGAAATCCGCGTCATCCGATTTATTCGTGCTAACTGGTGTTCATTAGTGGTTAGTCCATCCCTGTCATCCGTGGTTAGCCTGAAGGCGGGTCCCATTATCTGTCGGGCGGCTAGGAGAGTACAACTAAAGGTCTAGGGGATTCCCTCCTGAAAAATCAGTGCCTTGCCCCTATGGCAATAGGTACCGCCCGGGATAGACTCGCACAATTCGTCCCCCCGCCCATAGGTTGATCGTTGAAAACGTGAAAACGCACGTGCATCTACTGCACGGTTAATCCGCCCGAATTCCGCTAGGAACTCAATCTTTTTCAGAACTTCGCCCTGCCGTTTCCGGTGTAGGAGGTGAGAATGTACATCGCAATGCCTCCCAGAGCGGCGCCGGGCAGCGCTTCTTCGCAACCGGCGCCAGAACTCATGTTATGTCGCCTTCTCCTTCTCCTACGGGGATCAACGTGCCGGTCGCGCGAAAGCGCGGCCGTGACAAAAAAGTGGAACCGGAGTCGCGGCCACCCGGGCAATCAAGCCTAACGAACTCCTACCCAAGCCTCTTTTAACCCCCAGTTCCCCCCAGACACTTCTCTATAGAAAGTACAATTAAAATGGATACAACCTCTAAACCGAACAAAGTAAGCGCGCAATCTTTCGCGTTTCTGACCGCCTGCGCCATGCTGGCAATAGCGACCTTGGTGGTCGCCTCCAGTTCTCATCAGGTGGAGCAACTCGATTCTCTTGTCGTTCCGCGCACGGGTCACGCCGCGACCGCCTTATCCGACGGGCGCGTTCTGATCACCGGTGGCCACGACAACACCGGGAACCTCGTTGCCGTTTCTGAAATCTTTGATCCGGAAACGCAAATCTCGACTGCTAGCGCGACGCTCACCACTGCCCGGGTAGATCACACTGCTACACGGCTGGCCGATGGTCGCGTGCTTGTCGTCGGCGGCACAGGCGACAGCGGCTCGCTGTCATCCGCAGAGATTTTCGATCCGGCGCATCCTGAGAACGGATTCACGACGGTCGGTTCAGCGATGAGTGCAGCGCGGACGCGGCACACTGCTACGCTGCTGAACAGCGGCTCCGTGCTGATCGCCGGCGGTGAAGCCACAGGCACCGCGGAAATGTTCGATCCGGCGACGCAGACATTTTCGCCGACGCTTTGGCCCTTAACGGTGGCCCGCAGCGGTCACACAGCGACTTTGTTT